>JAYUOR010000753.1:0-6416 GCA_043760765.1 Planctomycetota bacterium
GCCTTGCACGTGTGCCGCGCTCGCCGGCCGACGGCGACGACGCGTAGGCGCACATCCACACCACGCAGACAGCACCGGTCATGTCGGTGAGGACGTCAGTCGCGGCCATGTGACGGCCGGGCACCGTGCCCTGGTGCAGTTCGTCGAGAACACCGAGGGCGAGAACGCTACCCAGCACGAAAGCGGCGCTGGAGAGCCTAAGGACGGGCCAACCGTCGCGACGGGGAAGACACAGCAAGAGCCAGAGCGCGAGCAAGCCGAACAGCAGCGCGTGTCCGGCATTCATCATCCAGTCTCCCGTAATGATCCCGGGACGGCCGATGTCCTGCTGCGAACTGATCGTGAAAATGAACCCGTACCAAACGGCAGCCAGGATCAGTCCCGAGGGCCGCGAGATCCGGCCCATGAGGCGCGCGAACGCGCGCACTGTTGACAGCGCCGCGCCGGGATCAGAGAGCGGATTCGGACTTGGGTTCGTCACCTGGTTGCGCGTTGCCGCGGAGAGGTTTCGGCAGATTAGGTCGCAAATCAGGAGCGCTTGATCGCCCGTATCATCAGCCCCTTCCCGTCGGCACTGAGATCCACCGTCAATTCGTCCACCATGGTGAGCATCAAGAAGAAACCGCGCCCGCGTTCGTCGTCGAGGTCGGGCAGCTCGCCCGGTGTCAGATGGACGCGCAACTCATCGGGGTTGCCGCCGCCCTGGTCAGAGACCTGCGCCATCCAGCCCAGCCGCGAAGCCTCCAGAATCAGGTGCATCGTGACCGGCGACTCGAGGTCCGCCTCCTCCATGGCAGCCTTGCCGCCGCCATGGTCGACCGCGTTGGCCAGCAGTTCGGAGACAACCAGTACCAGCGTCTCCAGCGAATCGCCGCGCACGCCGGCCTCACGCGCAAACTTGCGGGCGACCTGACGCGCCATGCGCACTGCGCTGTGGGCCGCGGGCAGGAGCATGTCAAGCACTTCCGGGGGCTTCGGTTGTGTGGCCATGCTCAGACCGATCGTAGATAAAAGGAAAGGTCGAGCGCTGGAGCAGAGTGCGTGAGCGCACCGATGGAAATTCGGTCGACGCCGGTCTCGGCCACGGAGCCCACGCTGCGCTCGTTGATCCCGCCGGAAGCTTCGATTTCGAACGCTCGCGGCCTGCCGCGCGCCCGCTCGCGAAGGACCGGGACGGCACTCCTCAGCTCGGCCAGCGGAAAATTGTCGAGCAACACCACGTCGGCATCTCCATCGACTGCTGCAAAAGCCTCCCCGAGGTCCCGAGCTTCGCTGGTGATGCGCACGGATTCGCCGAGTTCGGCGCGCAGGCGACGAAGCACGTCGAGCAATGCCAACCCAGCCAAGTCGGCGTGGTTGTTCTTCACCATGGCCTCGTCGTAGAGGCCGAAGCGATGGTTGAAACCTCCCCCACAGCGCACCGCGTACTTTTCCAGCGCGCGCAGGTTCGGCGTGGTCTTGCGCGTATCGAGGACGCGGGCGCGCCCCGCGCAAAGTTCCACATAGCGCGCCGTCACGGTCGCGATACCCGAAAGTCGCTGCACGAAGTTGAGTCCCGTGCGCTCCGCATACAGCAGCCCGCGCGCCCGGCCGAGAACCGTCAGAAGCTCCTGTCCAGGCACAACACGGTCGCCGTCGTGCGCCGAGAGCTCGATCCGCGAATTCGGGTCGCAGTGCTCGATCGTCCGCGCGAACACGGGCAATCCGCACAGCACGCCGGGTGCCTTGGCCACAAGTCGGCCGCGTGCCAGCGCCTGCTCTGGAATTGCGGAGTCCGAACAGAGGTCCACACGCCGACGGGCCGCTGCGGCGCCGGACAGGCGCGCTGCTTTGGGGAGCGGGTCCGCGCCATTCTCCGTCAGCGACCGGTCCGGTGGAATCCCGTCTTCGTCCAGAGCAGAAATCACGACGGCGTCGATGGCCTCGCGCGTCAGAGCTTGCACCACGGCGCGACGCTGATCGGTTGGAAGGAGGCCGTCGGAACGGCTCGAAGACGAAGGGCTCACTTGGGCGGCGCGCTGGCGGTGAAGTCGAGTGTACGCGAGTGTGGGGAGAGCCTCTACCGGAACGCCTGCGAGACTTGACGCCGAGTGCCGGACTGGAGCCTGTCGGGGCGCCGGTGCCTGCCGGCTGCAGCCGTGGTTCGCCTTCTCCCTCGTTTACGGCGTGCTCGAGGGCAGACGAGCCTGCATCCCCCGTCAGCCGCAGTTCGGGGGGCCAAGGCAAATTCACGCTACGCTCCAGCGTCGCATCGCGCCAGGCGCGCAGGCGCGCTTCGGTCACCGGCCCTATGCCCGGCACCTCATCGGCAAGCAACGCCGGCCCGCGACGATCCTGCAGCCAACGAGCCCTCGCGATCGCAGTTGCCCGCCCCTCTCCGATCCCGGGCAGCAGCCGAAGTTCCCGCGCGTTCATGTTCGTGAGATCGCGCACGCCAGAAACAGCGGCAGAGGCTGCTCCATGCCGCGCCGCCTCGGGCTCGAAGTGAACTTCCATGGGCGTCGGTGGGAGAAGGATGTCTGCCGAAAGCAAACCTAGAACGGCAAAGATCCACGCCGGGACAGGTGCGCGCCACCGCAAGCTAAGGTTGCCCTCTTCCTCGCCACGCGAATCACGGGCTTGCGATCGAGGCTCAAGAGAATCTGGAGTGTCCACCACTCTCACGACTCGCCTCACGCAGCCAGCCCGCCCAAAATCCAATTTTTTTTCGCGGCCAACCAGAAGGCTCAGTCTCGCGGCAGAACAGAACCGCAGGAGGCCGCGAGCGAGCGGCCCAGTCCGTGGTGCGCGAGCGTCGCCAGTTCCTCCCCGACCTGCCGCTGCAACTCGCGCAGCGCGATCGCCGCCGGACAGTCGGGCGCCGCATGGATCACGCAGCGTCGCTGGCCCACGCTCGTGACGACGCTACGGTCCTCCGGCACCGAACCCAGGTAGCGCAGCCCGCGGCCGAGGAAGCGCTGGCAGACGCTCTCGATGCGCTCTGCAGTGCGCGGACCTTCATTGGCATCCACCGTCCGATTGACGATCAGACCCGCGTGGGCGTCGCGACGGCGCGCGAGCAGCACCTTCAGGAAGGCATAGGCATCGGTCATCGCCGTTGGATCGCTGGTCGTGACGATGACGACCATGTCCGCGGCTGCCGCGAAAGCGATCGTCTGCTCCGAGATGCCGGCGGCGGAATCGACGATCAGCGCGTCGTATTGCGCATCCAAATCCTCGATTCCATGGGCAATGCGCGCGAGTTCCGCCGGCGTCAACGATGCCATTTGCGACACGCCGCTGCCGCCGGCGAGCAGATCGAGCTTCGGCGCGCATGCTGTCAAAGCCTGCGCAGAAGTCGCGCGCCCGCGCACAACATCGACGAGCGTCAATTTCGGTTGCACGCTTTGCATCAGGTGCGCATTGCCGACGCCGAGGTCTGCATCGACGAGCAGCGTGCGGCCGTGTTCGGACCACAGTGCGGCGAACGAAGCACTGACGACGGACTTTCCCGTTCCGCCCTTGCCGCTCGCAACGCACACCGAAGGCGCGTGGGCGCTGTGCAGCGGCACCGATTCGCGCATCAGCGACGAACCAGCCGACTGCACGGGGCGCAGCGGCTGAAAAATCCGCAGTGCTTGATCCCAATTCATCGCAGGGGCGACTGGCTTCGAATGGAGCGATATCGGCGAGCGTTGCAACTCCGAAAAGTGCGGCGAAAACGAACCCGTCTTCGCGGCAGCCTTCGAAGCATGCTCCCGAGGAGCCTTTGATCGTACGCTTGGGAAGCGCTTCGATCACGCTCCTATGCAAGGAGCCGGCTGCTAGCCAGATTGACGGAAGGCGGCGATTTCTTCTGGAGTCAGCGTCATGCCCGCATCGATCGCCGCAAACATGGCGGAATCTGACGAAGGTGTCATTGCGGTCCCGCTGAGCAAGCCCACATAGCGGCCGAGGACGTGGTCGACAAAGATCTCGACTTGCGCGGCGTCCGAAATCTCGCGCGGTTCGCCGAGCGGAGAGATCTGGCCCTCGAGCAAGCCTTCGATCTGTGAAATCGAGCAAAGCGGCTCGTCGCCCAGGCGCCAGGAAAGGCTGTGATCTCCCGCCAGTGCCGAAAGCCGCTCGTCGATCCGGCCGATGCGCTTGACCAGCAGTTCGGCGAGCGGCCGCTGGGATTGCGCAAGTGCGGCCAGGAAGGCCTCCGGCCCGCGCGACGCCGGCGCTGCGTTTCGTCCGAAGCTGGGTGTCACGGGAACCAGATAGGCGCGCTCGCCGCGCGCACTGGACAGCTGGCGCAGTTCCAGTAGCCGCAGGCCGCCGGCGCCGAGGCCGCACAGCCGAGCGAGCAATTGCTCCGAGAAGGAATCCGAGATCAGCGCGACAATCGGCGCGAGCGAGGCGCGCACGCGTGCAGACTGCAGGTGTTGACCGAAAACAGCTCGATTGCGCTCGAAAAAGACCAGGGCGTCAAGCGCCAGGATCACGCCCGAGTCACCATTCCCATCGCAGCGCAGTGCTAAAATGACTCTGCCCGAAGGGTCGAGGCCGACCCAATCGATACTACGGCCTTCGCCGAGGTCGAGATCGCTGTCGAGCCACTCAACGTCGGAAAAAGCGTCACGCAGCGCGGCGACCCACAGGGGCGAAGACGTCCCTGAAGGCCCGCCAAGTGATCCCGGTCCGGCAGGCATCACTCCATTGAATGGGGCGAGCCCTGAAAGCGCCAGCCCAAGGCAGGCTATTCGCGCCACCGGCGGGTGCCGGACTGATCCCTGAACTGTTGCCACCGTGTCGTCCACAGCAGCGTTGCTGGCGCAGCGCTGTTGGGTGGACGCAACAGTTCGGGAAGCTGCCCATCTGGCACCATGTTGGAACGATCACAGGTCACCCAGCGGCGCCACCGGCTGACCTCGGCGTGGTCCGGACGCGGCGCCTGGCATCGTGCTCGTTTCCCCTACGCGCGCCCGCGCGGCGGCCCCAGGGCTCTTCGAACGCGGCCTAGCAGAGAGGCAGCTTGCAGTCCCTGACTGCGGTCCAAGTGGGTCAGCGCCAGTGCAAGCGCATCGGTCGCATCCAGGGGCTCCGGCGCCTTCGCCAGCTCCAATCTGCGCGCGACCATCGCCGCCACCTGAGACTTGTGCGCCGCGCCGTGCCCAACGAGGGCTTTCTTGGCGCTGGCGGGCGAGTATTGATGGACGGAAACCCCGGCCGCGGCCGCGCAAGAAAGCACGACTCCGCGGCCCTCGCCGATGCGCAGTGCGCTTTGGATGTTCTTGTGGGCAAAGGCATCTTCGACTGCCATTGCCGTGGGGCGCCAAGTTGCGATCAGTCGATCCAGTTCGCGGCGGATCAGGCCAAGGCGGCCGGCCAGTTCGCCGTTGCCTGCTCTCAATACGCCGGCGGCGAGCAGGCGCGGTCCTCGAGCGGTGAGTTCGATCGCCCCCCAACCGACGACGCGTGTGCCGGGATCGATGCCGAGGATCACGCTGCCATGCGGCGTGATTCCACTCGAGGCCTGCGGCGCATGCGCGACTCGCGCGGCGGGGCGCGCAGCATGAGCGAATGAGGGCTGGAGCGCCGCTGAGCGGGACTGAGCGGCGGGCTTGGCGGCCGGCGCTTTCCGCGTGGAAAGAGTGCTCCCCGAACTCGGGCCGGCGATCGCGGCTGCGCGCTGCTCGAGGCTTGGAGCGACCACGGGACGACGCGACGGTCGCGGCAGCGGACTTTCGGGCGGCACGGGCGCACCCTACGCTTTGGCGCGCGCCGGCGGAAGTTGCGCGCGCGATCCACGATGCAACGACCCAAGGACTCCGAACGCCCGCCGCGAGCCGCGGCGGTGATCGTCGCGGCCGGCGATTCGACGCGCATGGGTTCAGGCCCGCGCAAGCCATTGCTGCAGCTGGCAGGTCGCCTGCTGATCGAGCACACGCTGGCCGCGTTCGATCGCGTGGCGCTGATCGAGGAGATCGTGATCGTCGCCCATGCCGCGGACCTCGAGCTCTTCGCGCAGATGGCTCGCGACGCCTCGAAGTTGCACCCGGCTTTCCGAAAAGTGCGCGCGATCGTGCCCGGCGGCCGGCGACGCACACACTCGGTGCGGCTGGGCGCTCGCAGCGTGTCGCCAGAGATCGACGTCGTGCTGGTTCACGACGCCGCGCGCCCTTTGATCGGCTTCGACGTGATCGAACAGGCCGCGCGCGTCGCGCATCGAGAAGGCTCAAGCGTCGTCGCCGTGCCGGTTCACGACACGTTGAAGACATCGGCGTCGGGGTCGCACGCCGAGCGCACGCTCGATCGCTCAGTGCTGTGGGCCGCGCAGACGCCGCAGGCTTTTCGCCGCGCGGTCCTGTTGGAACTTTTGTCACGCGCCGAAGCGGACGAGTTCGAGCCGACCGACGATTGCGCGCTGCACGAGCGCTACCTCGGACCGGTGA
>JAYUOR010000754.1:0-6415 GCA_043760765.1 Planctomycetota bacterium
GTCGAGCAGGGTCTCGCCCTCGATCGGCGGCACGCTGACACGGAAGCGGCGCTCGCCCGTGCGCGGATCGGCGGGCCCGGCATGGGCCAAGAGCGTCGCACGCTCGCCGGTCTCGGTCAGCGCCAGTTCTTCCTCGGCGGCGACGGTCGCGATCCCGGAGTGCAATTCCTCGAGCTGCACGTTCGTGCGCTGA
The DNA here is from genome assembly GCA_043760765.1 of Planctomycetota bacterium. Lineage (GTDB taxonomy): Bacteria > Planctomycetota > UBA1135 > UBA1135 > JADJQU01. Next base: position 194 of record JAYUOR010000754.1, read on the forward strand.
CCCGCATCGACACCGCGGCCGACGACACGCACGATCGCGGCGATTTCGTCGCCCTCGAGCGCCGTGGTCGGAGCTTCGACGATCTCGATCAGCGCGTTCTTCTCGCGGCGTGCGTCGCCGAGCAGCACGGTGTGCAGCGGCACACCCGCGGCGGCGGCAACTCTCGCGGCATCAAGCGGGGCCAGGCCGGCGTTCGAGCGTCCGTCGCTGATCACGACCAAGTCGGTCACGTGCCGTCCGCGGTGCGCGGCCAAGACGCCGTTGACCGCGTCTCCTAATCGTGTGCTGGCGCCGTGCCCCTCGAGATGTTCCACCGGGAGTTGCGGCGTCGTCGGCCCTTGCGCGCTGGTGAAGGGCAGCAGTCCATCGGCGAAGCGGAAGCTGCGCGCGACGTAACCCTTTGAGGCAAGCCGCGGGAGCAGCACCTTGTTCAGCACGGCTTCCTCGAGTTCCAAGCGCATCGTTTCCGCGGCCGGCTTGCCTGCCAGGCTCTCGGCGGCTTTGCGGCCCGCTTCGTCTCCGGAGTAGGCGTCCTTGCGCCGCATACTGGCCGAATCGTCGAGCAGGATCAGTACCTCGGGTTGCTGTACGTCCTCGCGACGCTCGACCAGAACCGGACGGAACAGAACGATCAAGAGCGCGACGATCGCGGCCATGCGCAGCGAGGCCAGCAGGAGTCTGGCGCGAAGCGAAAGGCGTTCGCTGCGATAACCCGCGTAGCAAACCGCGAAGACCAGCGGTACCACGATCAGCACCAGCACCCATGCCGGCGGGAGGTCGATCAGGCGCAGGCTGGCGCGCGTACCGATGCCGGGCTCGCCCGCTTGTTCCGCGCCGGTCTGCAAGGCCAGTTGGAGCCACGCCGGACTGCTCATGCGCGCACGCTCCGCGTCCTGCCGATCCAGGCGGCCCACAGTGTGTCCAAGACGATGCAGCCAAGCGCGATCCAGGCGATCGTGCGCCACAGTTCACCCTTCTGTTCGCGGTCGCTGTCGTCGTCGCGAGTTCCCTTGTCGACGGCAGCGGCGGGCTGCAGTGCCGGATGCAACGCCGCCAGTTCCGCAGCGGACAATCGTGCCAGATCACTTTCACGCGTATCGAGCGCCACGGCGAAGGGCAGGTTCGCGCGGCCTTCGACTTCGATCTCGTAGAGACCAGCGTGCTCGGTCGTGCTCAGTGTGGGCAAGAGCCAGACCCCCGGGCCGATCGGTTGCGCATCGCCGACGATCGGCCGGCGCGTGCCGTCCGGCGAAAGCAGCGCGAGCTTGCGCGGAAACGTGTCGACGCGCGCGCTGTAGGGGCTCGAGACGGCCAGGTTCGGATCGCTGTCCGCCGTCGCGCCCGCGTAGCGCACCAATTCGTGAACGAAGGGCACCAGGGTACGCGGCGACTCCGGCATGCGTGTCCAATCGGCGTCGATCGTCGAAGTCCAAAGGAACACGCGGCCGCGATCGAAGGCGCGTTCGACCAGGGCCGGGCTCTTCGCGCTGTCGTCGAAGCGTGCCAGCACGCGCGCGTCATTCAGCGGACGGGTCTCGAAGAATCCGTAGAAGGGCACTTCGGTGAACAAAGGCTTCCAACGCTCGTCGGCGAAAAAGGCCAGCACCGGGTGCGTGGCTTCGAAGTCCTGGATGCGCCAGTAGCGTTCGTCGCGCGCCACAAGCGAGCGGCTGAGAAGTTCCGCCGGCAGGAGGCCGGTGCCGTCGGCCCTGAACAGGCGCGCGGAGTAGGCCTGCGGATCGGCGCGATCGCCGAGCGAGACGATCAGCGCTCCACCGGCGCCGACGCGCGCTTCCAGCCGTTCAATCGCTTTGGGCAAGAGATTCTCGACGTTCGCGAGCCAGATCACGTCGCTCACTCCAAGATCGAGGTCCGTTTCCGCGAGCCGCGCCGGATCGACCGTGCGAACTTCGAAGGGCGCGGCCTGGGGCCCGAGCGAATCATCTCCGCGCGTCGGCTCGAGCACCGCCGCGAGGAAACCGACTTCGTCGCGCGCGATGTCGAGCGAAGGCGCGCCATCGACCAGCAGGACACGCACGGCCGGCGGCACGACCACGATCGCGGCGCGCGTGTCGTCGACGCCTAGTCCGTCCGATTCGAGCAGCGCACGGACGCGATGAGGCCCTCGTTCGCGGAAGGTCTCGCTGGCTACGAAGCGCGCGAAACCGCGGCCGGGAACTTCGAGCGAGCGCTGCGGTCTGCGTTCGCCGTCGACTTCGAGCACGACGTGAACGGAGCTCTTGGTGTTCGCTCCAAAGTTGTCGACGCGCACGGCGATGTCGACGGGTTGATCGGGCCCGAGCACGCGCGTCTGGGGCGCGAGCTCCGTGACCGCGAGGTTCGGCGGGAACGCCTCGGCGGGGCCTAGATCGTCGACCCACAGGCGCAGGCCGAGGCCCTTGAGGAGATCGAGTTCCTCGAACAGTCGCGGCGTGGAATCGCCGCCCGGCTTGGCGGCGCGGGGCTGGTCCGCGGCGCGGATGTCCGCTGCGAACGTCGAGCGCTGCATGTCGGTCAGCAGGTGAATTTCAAGGCTGCCCACGCCTTCGCCGTGCGAGAGTTCTTCGGCGTGCGCGCGCACTTCGGCCAGCGCGGCGGCGAGGTCGAGCGGCTCGTCGCTGGGCGCGCTCAACGTGTCGAGCAGGTCGAGCGCTTCGTCGGGCGTGCGCCAGGAGAGCAGCCGCGGCGTGCGCGTGGCGAGCACCAGGCGCGCCCGATCGCCGCGCTTGGAGTCGAGCGCGGACAAGAGTCCGCGGGCGCGTTCGATTTCGCGCTCGAACACGCTGCGCACTCCGTCGCGCCAGCCGGTCGAATAGGAAGCGTCCAGGATCAGGGCCAGGTCGCGACGGCTCTCGGTCATGCCAGAAAGCGCCGAGCGCGCGCCGACGAAAGGCCGCGAGATCGCCAGCGCCAAGAGCGCGATCGCCGCCATGCGCAGCAAGAGCAGCAACAGGTTCTCGAGCCGCGCGCGGCGGCGCGTCTTGCGCCAGGCCGCTTCGACGAAACGCATCGCCGCCCACGGCAGCGGTTTGAAGCGCTGGCGATTGAGTAGGTGAATCAGCAACGGCACGGCCGCGAGGGCCGCGCCGATCACTAGACCGGGATGTACGAATCCGTCGAACACGCTGGAGCTAGCGCCTTCCGCCGCGGCTGCGCGCCCGGCGGCGTGCGAGGTAAGTGGACAGCGCGGCGCCTAGGTCCTGGGCCGTCGACAGGTTCACGCAATCCAAGCCGAGTTTTCGGGTGCGCGTCGCCAGCTCGCGCTGGTGCGCTTCGAATTCCTCGATGTACGCCGCGCGCAGCGATTTGGGATCGACCTTGTGCACGCCGGCGGCTTCGAGGCCGTCGAGGCGCACGAGGTAGGAGATGTCGAAGCTGATTTCCAGCGGATCGACGATCTGGAACAGGATCGGTTCGTGACCGGCGTAGCTCAGTCGGCGCAGACCTTCGACGATCTTGTCGGGCTCGTCGAAGAAGTCCGAGAAGATCGCGATGATGCCCTTGCGGCGCAATCGGCTATTCAGCCAGAAGAGCACATCGCCGATTTTCGTCTTGCCGCTGGGCGTGTAGCTTTCGAGCGCAGCGAGGATGTCGCGCTCCTGCTCCATGCCGGTCTTCGGCGGGACCTTCTTGCGTTCCGCTTCGTCGAAGAGCACGAGCCCTGCCGTGTCGCGGGCCTGCAGCACGAGGTGGGCGAGCGCCGCCGCGCACCAGCGCGCATACTCGAACTTGGTCCAGGCCAGCGAGCCGAAGGCCATCGACTCGGAACCGTCGACGAGGATGTGGCAGTCGAGCGAAGTCTCTTCGTCGAACTCCTTGATCACGAGGCGGTCCGAGCGGCCGAAGACCTTCCAGTCGATGCGCCGCAACTCGTCGCCGGGCACGTATTCGCGATGCTGCGCGAATTCGGCCGAGTTCCCGCGCAGTGGCGAGCGGTGCTGACCGGCCATGTATCCGTCGACGACAGTGCGCGCGACGAGCGAGAGGCCCGCCAGCTGATCGAGGACGGCGGGATCGAGGGAACCTGCCATGGTCGGAGCTTCTGCGCGCTAGCCCTGTTGCCCGGGACGCACGCCAGGCAATCCGGCCCCGACCCCAGCGCTGGGATCGACTTCCTTCAACAGTCGATCGACGATGTGATCGGCGGTCATGCCCTCGGCGGACGCGGAGAAATTCGTGACGATGCGGTGGCGCATGACCGGGCGCACGACGGCGCGCACGTCTTCGATCGAGGCGTGACTGCGGCCGTGCAACGCGGCATGGGCCTTCGCGCCGAGGATCAAAAACTGTCCGGCGCGCGGACCGGCGCCCCAGGTGACCCATTCGCGCAGGAACGGCACCTGCTCGCTCGAGCCGACGCGCGTGCCGCGAGTCAGCGCGAGCACGTAATCGAAGACGTGATCGGCGACCGGCACACCGCGCACGATGCGCTGCAGTTCGATCAATTCTTCGCTGCCGAGTACCTTGCTCGGTTCACCCTGTGCTCCACCCGTGGTGCGGCGCAGGATCTCGCGCTCTTCGTCGCGCGAGGGGTAGTCGACGCGAATCATGAACATGAAACGGTCGAGCTGGGCCTCGGGCAGCGGGTAGGTGCCCTCCTGCTCGATCGGATTCTGCGTGGCGAGCACGAAGAAGGGGTTGGGCAGCGGGTGGCGGCGACCGCCGACCGTGACCTGGCCTTCGACCATCGACTCGAGCAGCGCGGCCTGCGTCTTCGGCGGCGTGCGGTTGATTTCGTCGGCGAGCACGACGTTCGCGAACAGCGGTCCCGCGGCGAAGCGGAACGTGCGCTCGTTGGTCGCCGGATCGACATGCAAAAGGTCGGTACCGGTGATGTCGCCCGGCATCAGGTCGGGCGTGAACTGGATGCGGTTGAAGGAAAGATCGAGAGTCTTGGCCAGGCTCGAGATGAGCAGTGTCTTGGCCAGGCCGGGCACTCCGACCAGCAGGCAGTGGCCGCGGGTCAAGACACCGATCAGCAGCTGGTCGATGACTTCTTCCTGGCCGACGATCGCGTGGTGCAGCTCCACTTTCATCCGCGCGTGGGCATCGCGCAGTCGCTGCATGGCGGGGTCCGACATGACGGTTCTTCTCTTGAGGGAGCTAGTAGCCTTGGGGTGCTGGGAGGCGCGTCAGCCCGCTTGGACGAGCGAAACGGCGCCGGACTTTCCTGTCGTATTCGAACTTAGCACTGTCCGAGTCGCGAGCGTGATTTCCTACAGGAGTTTCACGCAGTCGAGCCGGATCCTCGGTCCGGGCGCACGCGGCCGACTGGCGCGGCGCCCAAGCGGCCCGGAACCGCTTGACATTCAGGCTTAAAAGCTCTTGGACCCGCGCGCCGTCGGCGGGGGCGGTCCCTCGGCGTGGAACCGCAGTGCAGGGGCCCGCGTGGTCAGCGGAAGGCCAGCCGCTTCGACACCGTGACGAGCGGTCCAGGGAGCGGCGCCACTCAGGCGTATCCAACTTGGCCAGGTCCAGGCGACATCTGTCCGTATCCCTAGGCCTCGCGTTCCAACGCTCCGGGCGCGGAGGTGACAGCCCTGCAATCCTGCGCGAGAGCGCCGCCGCGCGGCTCAGCGACCCTCCAACGCGGCGGAGACCAGCGGCTTCAATGCTTCGGCGATCAGTTCCTGTCCGCGCAGGTTGATGTGGAAGTCCACGCGCCAGTAGGGCGGCGTTGCTTCAGCCTCGAAGATCGGCCGCATGTCGACCACCGGCAGGCCTGCCGCGCGCACACCCTCCAGGAAACTCGTTCCCAGGCGCCGGTTGATCGTCATGTCCTCGTCGGTCAACTCGAGCGCGGCGCGTGTGTAGACCGCGCGCTCGGGCAGCTTGTCCCACTTGAGGTCGAAGGGCGAGGGAATGAAGACCACGATCATCTGCGTGCCGTAGCCTTGGGCCACGTCGCGCATCTGTTCACACAACTCGATCGCGGAGCGAACCATGAGCGGCTCTTCGTGGGGCCATGCTTTGAAGGTGTCGATGGAATTGAGGCCCTGACCCATGGCTGCGGAGGAAATTTCCAGGGCCGCCGCCCGGCGCTCCTGCTGGCGCTCGTTCATGTTGTCCCAGGGTCGGTTCTTGAACTGGAAATCGAGCGGGAGCAGCTCCGCGAAATCGTTGCCGCCAAAAACACCGATCACGAGCAGTTGCGGTTTGAAACTTCGCAGGCGCAGCAGCGTGCCGAAGTAGCTGTAGAACGAGTAGCCGCCGAGTGCGGCG
>JAYUOR010000755.1:0-6415 GCA_043760765.1 Planctomycetota bacterium
GTGCAGATGCCCGGCGGCGTGCCGGTGGGAACGCTGGGTGTCGGTGTCGGCGGTCCGGTCAACGCGGCAATCCTCGCCGCGCGTATCCTGGCGCTCGGCGACAAGGCACTGGCGGAAAAACTGGCGCGCTTCCGCGCTGCTCAATCCGAGAAGGTGCTCGCCAGGGACCGCGCTCTGCAGGCGAAGCTGTCGTAACTCGCATGGCCGTCGAGACGATTCGCTGGGAGGGCGGCCGGCCCGGGCGCGCGCGGATTCTCGAGCAGACGCTTTTGCCGCTCGAGACGCGCTACGTCGAGCTCAACAGCGTGTCCGACGTGTTCGACGCGATCCGGCGACTCGCCGTCCGCGGCGCACCCGCCATCGGTGTGGCCGCAGCCTACGGGATCCTGCTTGGCGTCCAAGGCGCGAGCGGCTCCAGCGCCCAGGCGCTGGTAACGCTGACCGAGGAATCCGCGGCGATCCTGGCTCGCTCGCGACCGACAGCCGTCAATCTTTTTTGGTCTCTCGATCGCATGGTCGCGCGCGCCAAGCGCGAGCACACGCTGCGCGCCTCCGCCGACTCGATCATCGCGGGCCTGTTCGAAGAAGCCCAAGCCATCTTCGAGGAGGACCGCGCAATCTGCAGGCGCATCGGCGAGGTCGGCGCGACGCTGATCGGCCACGGCCAGACGGTGCTCACGCACTGCAACGCCGGCGGACTGGCCACCGCTGATTACGGAACGGCGCTCGCGCCGATCTACGTCGCCAAGGATCACGGCAAAAGCGTGCATGTCTTCGCCGACGAGACACGCCCGCTTCTGCAGGGGGCGCGCCTGACGGCCTGGGAGCTGATGCAGGCCGGAATCGATGTGACCTTGATCTGCGACAGCATGGCCGGCCGCGTGATGTTCGAAGGCAAGATCCATTCGGTCTTCGTCGGCGCCGATCGCATTGCGCGCAACGGCGATGTGTGCAACAAGATCGGCACGTACACCGTCGCGGTGCTCGCGCGCGAGCACAAGATTCCGTTCTACGTCTGCGCGCCGCTGTCGACGTTCGATGCGCGCATCGCGGACGGATCGAAGATCCCGATCGAGGAGCGCGAAGCCCGCGAGATCACCGAAGGCTTCGGAACTCGCACAGCGCCGCCGGGCGTGCGCGTCTACAACCCGGCCTTCGACGTGACACCGGCGCGACTGGTGACGGCCATCGTCACCGAGATCGGCCTGATCGAGCGGCCCGACGAAGCCAGCGTGGTCGCAGCCTTGCAACGCGGCGGCCGCAGCGTCTGAGACCGCTTGGGGCGCGCGGAAGGCGTTCGCGAACTTGGCTACCGGACTCAAGAGTGCCGCCCGCGCGGGCCGATGTTCGGCTCGCCCCGTCCGTATCCGCTGCACAGCGTGCCCCCACCATGAGAGCCAAGCAATCGTCGAAGTCCGCGCCCCGCAAATCGCCCGCGGCCGAGTTCGTGAAGGCCGCGAAGAAGCGGACCACCGGCAAGTCGAAGGCCGCAAAGCCGCTGCCTGTCGCAGCCGTGGTGAAGACCTCCAAGTTGCCGGAAGTGAAATCCGGAAAGGAACATCAGGGCTCACCGGATGCGCCTTGCGAACTCTCCAGCGAAGTCATGGAGTTCATCACCGCCATCGACGACTACAAGCGCTCAAATCGCCGCCCGTTCCCGAGCTGGAGCGAAGTCTTCAAGGTCGTCAAGGCGCTCGGCTACAACCGCTAGCGCCGGGCGGGGTCCTCGCTCAGCGATAGATCGGAAACGCGCGCGTCAGCTCCGCCACTTCAGCGCGCACCCGAGCCTTCAGCCCGTCGTCCGTCGGCTTGGCAAGCACGTCCGCGATCCAGCGTCCGATCGTGCGCATGTGCGATTCGGAAAGACCGCGCGTCGTGATGGCCGCGGTTCCCAGGCGAATGCCCGAAGCTTTCGAAGGCGGGTTCTGATCGTACGGGATCAGATTCTTGTTGCAGGTCAGATCGACCTCGTGCAGCACCAGCTCGGCGTCCTTGCCGACCAGGCCTACTTTGGTCACATCGACGAGCATCAGGTGATTGTCCGTGCCGCCGGAAACGATGCGCAGCCCGCGCTCGGTCAGCGTGTCCGCGAGCGCCTTCGCGTTGGCGACGACCTGCGCCGCGTAATGCCCGAAGGCCGGAGATTGCGCCTCGCGCAGCGCGATCGCCTTGGCCGCGATCACGTGCATGAACGGACCGCCCTGCCCGCCGGGGAAGACCGCGGAGTTGATCGCCTTGATGTGCGCCTCCTTGCAGACGATCAAGCCGCCGCGCGGACCGCGCAGGGTCTTGTGCGTGGTCATCGTCACCACGTCCGCGTAGGGGACTGGGCTTGGGTGGACGCCACCGGCGACAAGACCGGCGATGTGCGCTTGATCGACGAGGAACTTCGCGCCGACCTCGTCGGCGATGGCGCGAAAGGCCGGAAAATCCAGCGTGCGTGAATAGGCCGACGCGCCGGCCATGATCAAACTTGGCCGGAAGGCCAGCGCCTTTTCGCGCACGAGCTGCATGTCGATGCGCTCGTCGTGTTTCTCGACGCCGTAACTCTGGAACTCGTAGAACACGCCCGAAAAATTCTTCGGGTGGCCGTGGCTCAGGTGCCCACCGTGGTCGAGCGACATGGCCAGGATCTTCGAGCCGGGCGTGACCAGCGCCATCAGCGCCGCAATGTTGGCCTGCGTGCCGGAGTGCGCCTGGACGTTGGCCGCTTCGGCGTGGAACAGTTGCTTCGCGCGCTCGAGCGCGAGGTTCTCGGCGACGTCGACGTGCTCGCAGCCACCGTAGTAACGCTTGCCCGGATAGCCCTCGGCGTACTTGTTCGTGAGCACGCTGCCCATGGCCGCGATCACCTCGCGCGAAGTGTGATTTTCGCTGGCGATCAGCTCGAGCTGACGCTCCTGGCGTCTGTGCTCCAGCCCGATCGCGTCCCAGACCTCTCGGTCGGTGTGCGCGACAGTCCCAAGGGCATGAGCGGCCATTCCAGAACTTTGAGTCGAAGGATTCATGAAACCATTGTCGCTGTCCGGGGCAGAAGTTCCAAGCTTGCGTGACGCGCCGCGCGGATGCGGATAGAAACAGTGCCGCGTCTCGTCCCCATTCACCGACCTTCATGCTCACCAGCCAAGCCCCGCACCCGCTCCGACCGGCCGCTCGACGCCGTGCCGGCCGCGTCTCCACGATCCTGACGGCATTGTTCATGTCCCTGCTGGCCGTGGCCTGCTCGAAACCGGGCGGTCTCGTGATCCTGGATCCAAGGAATCCGGCTCGTGACTACTCCATCGACCTCGGGCAAATGCAGTACGGCGAGGTGCGCGAGAGCGTCGTGCGCATGAAGAACGCCGAGGGCCGCGCGATCGCGATCAACCAAGTCAGCGCGGGCTGCTCGTGCACCACACCAAGGCTCGCCTACGCCGACGACAAGGGTGTGCGAGTCCAGGGACCGATGATCTGGGGCGAGCAACCGTTCATGCTGCCGAAAGACGCGATCCTCGAAGTCACGCTGCGCGTAGAGTCGAAGGTGGTGCCCAGTCCGAACTCGGCCAAGCTCGTGATCGTGCGAATCCAGACCGACTCCGCGGTGGATCCTTTCAAGACGCTCGAAGTGCACATGTTCGTCGAGATGCCCTTCTGGGTCATCCCGAAGATCATCAATCTCGGCCAGGTGCCCATCGGCGGCATCGCCCAAGGAAAAACCCAGATCACGCAGGCCCTGGGCACGGGCCAGTTGATCACCGGCGTTCTGTCGAAACCGGACAACATGGACGTTGCCCTGGAAACGCCCGAGCAACTCGGCTCGATGGTCTGGCGACTGAATGTGCGCTGGTTCCCGCCCATCGAGCGCGGAACGCAACTGCGTTCGATCGTGCTGGGCACCACGGGAGCGGATGGCAAGGGCGAGGGCACGCCCCTGGAAGTCCAGGTGCAGGCCATCGGTGTCGAGGACATGATCGCCGAACCGATGTTGTTCAGCGTGCCCCCACAGCTGGAGCCGAACTCCGGCGCGGGCGCGGTCAAGCTGCGCTCGCTGGTCGCCGGCAATCGCGTGTTCGTCAGTGCGGTGCGCGTCGAGGGGCCGCAGGCGGAGTCGTTCCGCGCCAGCGCAACTGCGATCGCCGCGGACGCGGCGGGCCGCAGCGAGAACTGGATGGTGCAACTGACCTGCGTGCAGTCACCCAAGTTCACCGGCGATTTTGCCGGCAACGTGATCGTCCAATTGGACGACCCCGTGCACCCCGAAGTGCGCATCCCCTACGTACGCAGGGCACAGTAGGTTCGGATCGCGCGAGCGGATCGAGCGACACCGCAGCGCACAGCTACGCAGGCATCACCCGCGCCGCCCGCCGCTTGCCGACCTGAATCAAGATCGGCACCGCGCCGATCGTCACCAACTGCGTCGGCGCCTTGACGACCAGACCATCGACCGTCACTCCACCTTGCTCGATCGCTCGGCGCGCTTCTGACGTCGTCGCGCTAAGTTTCAATTCCTTGATCAGATTCGCGAGCGGCATGCTCGTGACAGCCGGATTAGGCCAGGCCAGCGCGGGCGCTTCGCGCACCGTCTCGAGACTCGCCTCGCCGTGAAAAAAGCGCGTGATCTCGGCGGCCAGCCTGTCCTTCGCGTCGCGCCAGTCACCCGCGCACAGCCGCGCGATCTCGGCCGGCTCGACATCGGTCAGCAACTCCAACCAGCTTTGGACGTGCTTGTCTTCGACGCGCTTGATCTTGTTGAACATCTCGCGAGCCGAATCCGTCAGTGGCACCGAGTTGTCGTAACTCTTCGACATCTTGCGACCGTCGAAGCCAGTGATCAGCGGCATGGTCATCACGACCTGCGCGGTCTGCCCCATCTGTTCTTGAAGGTGCCGGCCGACGATCAGATTGAAGAGTTGATCGCTGCCGCCGAGTTCGACGTCGCTCTTGATCATCACCGAATCCCAGCCCTGCATCAGCGGGTAAAGCAATTCGTGGATGCCGATCGGTTCGTTCTCGGTGGTGCGCTTCTGGAAAGTGTCGCGCTCCAGCATGCGCGCCACGGTCATGCGCGACGCGAGCCGCAGCACGTCATCGAAGCGCATGGCATCAAACCATTCCGAGTTCCTGTGGACCTCGGTCTTCGCCATGTCGAGCACTTTGGAAACCTGATCGACGTAGGTCTTCAGGTTCTGCTCGACTTCCGCGCGCGTGAGCTGCGGCCGCAACTTGTTGCGACCGGAGGGATCGCCGACCATGGCGGTGGAATCGCCGACGATCAAGACGATCTGGTGGCCTGCCTGCTGCAGCGCGCGCAGTTTGAAGAGCTGCACGCAGTGCCCAAGGTGCAGGTCCGGTGAACTGGGATCCATGCCGAACTTGACTCGCAGCGGTCGCTGTCCGGCCAAGCGCTGCGCGAGATCGGCGCGTTCGATCAGATCGATCGCGCCGCGTGCGAAGGAATCGATGGATTGGAGCTTCATGCCGTGACGCGCGACAGCGCGCTCACTGACGGTACGTCGGAGGATCCGGCAGTTCTAGCGCGGACTGGCTCGCGGGCCCCTCGCGAAGTTCTTTCTCGCGCAACGTGGACCGCTCGCTGAGCCACTGGCGCCAACTGCGTGTGTCCGCGCCGAGATCGCTCTGGCCGGAGAGCCAGCGCAGCGCCACGGTCACTTTCTCCAACTCGCCCGCGGGCAGTTCGAGCACGGCGGGCGTCAAGAGGTCGAGCGCGTGCGCGCGTTCCTCAAGCGGGATGCGCACCGCGCGCTCCAAGAGCGGCGCCGTGCGGATCATCTCCTCGCGCACGTAGCGCGCGAGTTCTGTGGCGTCGACCGGCGGCCTAGGCAGGAAATCGGCGAGCCGGATCACCTCGGTTCGCGCGGGTCCCACGCTGGTTGTCGGCCTGACCTCGCCGTCGCGCACGACTTCTCCGGGCAAGAATTCCATGGCGAAGATGGCTCGCACCGCGAGCGCTCCGCCGGGGGGAATGGCGAAGCGGCCCACTTGCGCTGAACTCGTGACGCCCGGCGGCAGGCGCCAGACGGCCAATGCGTCAACGGGCACGAGCTGCGAGAAACGTTGCTCGAGCCCGTCGGGCGATACGCCGATCAGCGCGATGCGCAAGGCCGGCGGCGCGCCGCGCAGGGTCAGCTCAGCGTCGCCGCGATTGGTCGCGCTGGCGCGCACGATCCAATCATCGCCGGGTTCCACGCGTACGGCCTCGAGCTGCATCGAGATGTCGTTGACCCACTCGCGGCCTTCGAGAATACGTTCGAAGGCGCGCGCTCGATCGAGCGCTGCACCTTGCGGATCACGCGCCAGGATGCGTTCGAGAATGCGCCGCCCGAGCAAGTCCTCGCGCGCCTTGAGCGCGGCCTCGAGGCCTTGGAACGAGGGCTCGAAAGGCTTCAGTTCGGCCTCTGCGCGTGCGCGCTCCGCG
>JAYUOR010000756.1:0-2541 GCA_043760765.1 Planctomycetota bacterium
CTTCTCTTCGGCGGCGAAGAGCAGATTTTTTTTCGCGCGGTCGAGCCCGGTTGGAACAGTTGGTGTTTCCGACTTCGGGCGCGGCTCGTGAGACCTCAGCGGCACGAACTTCCTAGGACGACTTCCGATGACCATCGGCCACAAACGAATCACCTTCGCGAGCTTCGCGCTCGCACTCACGCTGTTCAGCAGCGCATGCCAGACCGATCGCGCCTATCGCGATGCTCTCGAAGAGCAGACCGCGGAGAACAAGCGCTTGCGCGAAGAGCGCACGACGATCAAGGGCGACATGCGCGACATGTCCTACCAGAAGGAGTCGCTCGAAAACGCCGTCGCCGAAGCCAACGCGAAATTGCTCGAGGTTCCGCGGCAGGACACGTCGACGAGCGCCAAGAAGTTTCCCGAGCTCGATTCCGCCGGCGTCGGATATGGAATGCGCAATGGCGAGATGGTGATCACCATGTCCTCGGACGTGACCTTCTCTTCCGGCAAGGCCGAGCTTTCGAAGGGCGGCCGCAGCGCATTGAGCAGCGTGGCCAAGGCGCTCGCGCGCGAGTATGCCGGAGCCGAGTACTGGATCGAAGGGCACACCGACTCCGATCCGATCACGAAATCGAAATTCGAATCCAATCGCGAACTCTCGCTCGCGCGTGCAATGTCGGTGTTGCGTTTCCTGGTCGAGGATGCCGGTGTGCCCGACGACAAGTGCGTGGTCGCGGGCTGGGGGCAATATCGTCCCGTCGCCGCGGGCAAGAACAAGGAGAGCAAGTCCAAGAATCGCCGCGTCGAGATCGTGGTCCACCGGCCTACGAAGTAGTTCGTCTGCGAGTGCGCGATTGGGCGTAGCTCAACGCCTGAGTGCGCGATTCCGACCTTCGCCCTGTGGCGCCGGCAACAGCCGCTGCCGCAGGGCGAACTGCATTTTGCTGCCCAACTTGCGGACTTCGCCTGAGACTTCGAGTGCTCAAAGGCCCAGGCGGGGCGTAACATGCCGGTAGGTTGGCTGAACGCGGCATTCGCGCGCGCGAGAGCTCAATCGACGCACCTCCAACGCGACCCTCCAGACAATCATGGGAACTGCACTCGAGGCCATCCGCAACGTTGCATTTGTCGGGCACCCTTCCGCGGGCAAGACCACCTTGGTGGATGCTCTGGCCTTCGAGATGAAGGTGATCGACAAGCGGCCTTCGGTGGCCGAAAAGCGCAGCCTGTGCGACACCGAACCCGAGGAACAGGAGAAGGGACACACGCTTCAGAATGCGCTGGTCCAGGTCGAGCAGGCCGGCGTCGAGTACACCTTCATCGACACGCCCGGTTATCTCGACTTCATCGCCGATGCGCAGTCGAGCATGGTCGTCGCCGATCTGGTGGTCGGCGTGGTCAGTGCCACGAGCGGCGTTACGCACAACCTCAAGCGCAAGCTCGAGCTGGCACATTCGCTGGGCCGTGCGCGCGCCATCGTCGTCACGCACCTCGATCTGGAGAACGCGGACTTCGACGCGATCGTGCGCGATCTGCGGCAACGGGTCGGCGAAGTCTGCGTGCCCGTGCTCGTGCCTGATCGCAGTGGTCGTGCCTTGAGCGAAGTGCACACGATCTTCACCGACGCGGGTTCGGCTTGGCGCGCACAGTTGATGGACCGGATCATGGACGGCTGCGAGGACGAGGCGCTGTTCGCGCGCTACCTAGAGACCGAGAATCTGACCGAGGACGAATTGCGGGCCAACATTCCCGGCGCGATGGCGAAGGGCAAGCTGATCCCGGTGCTGGCGGTCAATCCCGTGACGGGGCTTGGCGTCGACAAGCTGCTCGACTTCCTGCACGACTTCGCGCCGCACGCAGGCATGCAAGCGCGCCGCACGGCGGACGGCCAGCCGATCGCCCCCGATCCCGAGGGCGCGCTCGCGGCGCTGGTGTTCTCAGTTCGTTCCGATCCGCACGTGGGAAAGCTTCTGGTGGTGCGCGTGTTGCGCGGGACGCTGCACTCCCACGACACCTTGATCGGGCCGACCTCGCCCGAACGCGGCGAAAAGCTCGGCGGCCTGTTCCACCTTGTGGGCGGAAAGCGCCGTGACCCAATCGAGAGCGCCAAACCCGGTCAGATCGTCGCGCTGACGAAAATCGAGCACGCCGGTTTCGGTGAGTGCGTCACGCACGTCGGGCAGAAGTCGTTGAAGGCTGAGCTGCCGTCCATGCCGACGCCGATGGTCGCGCTGGCGGTCGCGCCCAAGAGTCGCAACGACGAACAACGCATTGGCGAAGCGCTGCACAAGCTCGCATCCGAGGATCCCACGTTCGTGACGAAGTTCAATCCGCAGACGCACGAGCTGGTCATGCACGGCATGAGCGAGCTGCACCTGCAGGTGATGGAGATGCGCCTCAAGCGCCGGCACGGAGTCGAGATCACCACGCACGTTCCACGCGTGCACTACAAGGAGACGATCAGCAGGCCCGCGGAAGGCCAGTACCGGCACAAGAAGCAGACCGGAGGCCGCGGGCAGTTCGCCGAGTGCCACGTGCGCGTGCGGCCGCTCGAAAAAG
>JAYUOR010000757.1:0-2532 GCA_043760765.1 Planctomycetota bacterium
CAACGCGGCGGTGCGCGGCGCATCGCGGAGCGCGCGCGGCTGGAGCGCGCGACGTTCTACGTCGAATGGATCGCCCTGGCCGAGCGCATGGGCCTGCAGGTGATCGAATGCCCGGTGCGCTTCTCGCACAACGTAGCCTCGAAGGACTCGCTCGCCTGGACCGACTTCGTGCGCATCGACGACCTCTGGAAGGTGCGCAGCCTGGTCAACGACTCGAACACGCCGATGCCCCAGCCGCCGGCCAAGCTGCTCGAGGAGACGAGCTTTGTGCGTCTCGATCGCAAGGCGCTGCTGGCCGGAAAGATCGACCACAGCGCTCCCTGAGTCAGGAATGCCCGTCGCGCATGGGTCGCTGGCGAGGGTAAAATCCTCGCCCCCATGACTCTGCAAGCCCGGCCCGAATTGTTGACGTTCTTCGACTTCGCGATCGACAAGATCCGCGAGCACACCTCCTACGGACCCAAGCTCGAGCGGGCGGCCGCGGAGCAGCGCGAACTCGTACTCAATTTCCACACTCACGGGCCGGGTCAGGGCTACTGCGCCTCCATCTGCCTCGTCGAAGGCGGCGTTCCGCTGATCGGTTTGCCCGGCGAATTGGTCGAACTCGCGCACCTGCGCGGCATCGCGCGCGAATTGTCGGACTGCGATCCGTTCATGAACGCCTTTGCGGATCGTCTGGTCGAGCGCTACAAGCTGACGCAGCGGCCGATCACCTGGATCGACGGTCAGCCGAGGTCCGCATGAGCACCGTGGGCCTGTTGAAGACGGTCGAGCTCGAGCCCGCCGGTCCCGCGCGAGCCTGCGTGATCTGGTTGCACGGTCTTGGCGCCGACGGCCACGACTTCGTTCCGATCGCGCCGGCGTTGCGCCTCGAGGAAAAACTCGGCGTGCGTTTCGTCTTTCCGCACGCGCCGAAAATTCCGGTCTCGATCAACAACGGATTCGTGATGCCGGCCTGGTACGACATCGGCGACATCGATCTCGAGAAACGCCACGATCAGGTTGGCGTGCGCCGTTCGGCCGCGGCTGTCACGAAGTTGATCGAGCGCGAGAATGCGCGCGGCATCCCGACGTCGCGGATCGTGCTGGCGGGTTTTTCGCAAGGCGGCGCGATCGCGTTGTTTGCGGGTGTGCGCTATCCCGAGCGACTTGCGGGCATCATCGGTCTGTCGACGTACATGGTGCTCGGCGATTCGGTCGGCGCGGAGGCGTCAGCGGCCAATCGCGACGTGCCGATCCTGATGTGCCATGGAACACGCGATCCGATGGTCGGCCGTTCGCGCGGCAAGAACTCGTGCGATGCGCTGAAGGCGGCGGGCTACAACGTCGACTGGCACGAGTACCCGATGCAGCACGAGGTAGTGCTCGAAGAGATCGTGCTGGTGGGGGAGTTCTTGACGTCGGTTCTCGGCTGAGAGGCGCGCGCCTCCAAGGCCGCGCGTTCGGATTGCAGCTTCGGCAGCAGACGTCAGCGGCATGCTTCATCGACGTGCCCTGATCCGGCCGGGCACACATACGGAACTTGAAATCGCAGGGTTCCGATCCCCAGCTGTCGGAGCCTCGTCTAAGCGCACTGAGATGCCGCAAGCGTCCCAGGGCCGGGTTGCGCGACGCGGTGAAGTTCGCCTTCGGGTGCGGCTCAAGTCGCAGGTTACAACTATCCTGCTACTCTGACTCCCCCTCGGAAGTCAGAAGTGGTTGGAATCGACGATCGAACTCATCAACATGAAATACGATTTCGTTTTCGCAGTGGCATGGGTCTCCACTTGTATTGCCGTGCCCGCTCCACAGGCCGGTGCACAGACGGTGCTCTATGAATTGCTAGGCAAGCCGTCGCCGCTCGACCTTTTTGGAAATGATGTCTGCGGTGTGGCCGATGTCGACTTCGACGGGCGAGTGGACATCCTCGTGGGGGCGCCGCAGCGCTACAACGCGGCCGGATTGCAGACCGGCGCCGCGATCGTGATCTCGGGCAGGACCGGTCTTGTATTGAGGACCCATTTCGGAATCCTGGATGGAGAGAGGATCGGCAGCAGCGTGCTTGCCACAGGCGACCTCGATGCAGATGGCGTCGGCGACTACGCGGTGGGAGCCGGCGAGGCCGACTACGGCGCGTCTCAGGCAGGCGCGGTGTTTTACTACTCCGGGGCGAGTGGAGCTCTGATTCGCCGCGTGGATGGTGCCTACGCGGATTCGATGATCGGCTCGACGCTGGCTTCCTTGGGTGATGTCAACGGCGACGGAGTTCCCGATCTTGCCGCCGGCGGTGCGGGCGCACCGGCGAACCCCGCCCGTGTGCAGGTGATTTCCGGCGCGAACGGCGCCACGCTGTACATCCTCCAAGAGCCCGTTAGTCCTCCGACCACGTTGCGCGTTGCCGGGATCGGCGACACCAACGGGGACGGCATTGGCGATCTCGCCATCGGCTCGTCCGCCGCGAATAGTTACGCAGGCTCGGTGCGCATCGTGTCAGGGTCGAATGGTGCCTTGCTCCGCCAACTTGTTTCGCCTGGCGGTGAATTTGGCAGTTGC
>JAYUOR010000758.1:0-6389 GCA_043760765.1 Planctomycetota bacterium
GTGAGCAGGTCGCCGACCAGGCTGGCCAAGCGCGCCGATTGGTCGCGAATTTTTTCGTGGAAGCGTTCGCGCGTCGCGCGCTCCATTCCGCGGTCCTCGATCAGCGTTTCGACCAAGCCCCGGATAGCGGTCAGCGGCGTCTTCAATTCATGGCTGACGTTGGCCACGAAATCGCGTCGCATCCCTTCCAACTTCCGCAACTCGGTCACGTCGTGCAGCACGACGACCGCGCCCGACAATTGCCCCGCGCCGTCAAGCAGCGGCGAGGCGCGCAATTCGATGCGCGCTTCCCCACTGCCCATGGAAAGCCGGACCTCCGCGTCCGTTGCACCCGCGCGGCTGCGGGCATGGTCGAGGATCTCGCAGACTTCGACGACTCGCGTCACTTCCCAGATGCGTCTGCCGACACTGTCCGCGGGCGAGGCGCGCAGCAGGCGGCCGCCGACTTCGTTCATGTGCACGACGCGATCGTCGCGGTCGACGGCGACCACGCCCTCGACCATGCTGCCTAGGATCGCCAGCAACTTGTTCCTGTCGGAGACGATCGACTCCATGCGCTCGCGCAGTTCCTGCGACATGCGATTGAGCGAGCCGCACAGATTGGCGAGTTCGTCATTGCCGATCGCCTCGACGCTTCGTGTGTAGTCGCCATCGGCGATCGCACCCGCCAAAGCGTTCATCGATTCGATCGGTCCGGTCACCTTGCGCGCAATGAACCAGGCGACGATCAGACCCGCGACCGCGCCGGTGGCGGCTCCGATCAAGACCAGACCGCGCAGGCGCGCAACGCTTTGCTCCAGATCCGTCAGGGGCAGGCTGGCGCGCACGAACCCCAGCAGTCTTTCCGCCTTGCGCACAGCCCGCGCGCGGTAGACCAGCGTCGTGCGCAGCGTGGATGAGAAGCGCTGCGCCTGTCCCTCGCCCTGTACGAGTGCCTGCTGGACTTCGGGTCGCTCGAGGTGCGAGTCCATGCGCTCGGGATCTTCCTCGGAGTCGGCGATCACCGTTCCATCCGCTTCGATGACGGTCAGTCGCGCGCCGGCCTCGCGACCCAGACTCGGCATGCGCGCGCGCAACGCCGTGAAATCCCTGGTCTCCAAGACTCCCAAGGAGAGCTCGTGCAGCAAGGCGAGCTTCATCGAGAGCGAACGCTCGATCTCCTGGCGCGCATCACGTTCCACGCTGCGCTCGACGAGCACCAGCGCGGACGCGGCCGTCGCCAGGACTACGGCCACGAACGCCGCGTAGAGCTTCCAGAAGAAGCGAGAGTTCAGCATGTCGGCTCGAGATCGGCCTGCGAATCGGCGCCAGTCTTCAAGGCGCGTCGTTGAAACGGTAACCCACGCCGCGGATGGTTTCGACGAGATCGCGGTAGGGGCCCAGCTTGCGGCGAATCGCGCCGATGTGCACGTCGATGTTGCGGTCGATCACCACGGCGTGGTCGCCGATGACCCGCGAGAGCAGCTGGTCGCGCGCGAAGACCCGGCCCGGGTGGGAGGCCAGGAAGTGCAGCAGGCGCAGTTCCGTCGCAGTGAAGATCTGGGCCTCGCCGTCCACCAGGACCTGATGCTTGCCCACATCGACGATCAGGCCGCCGCGTACGACACGTTCGCTCGCACCGCGCTCTTCGCGCAGCGGGCCACGCCGCAACACGGCCTTGACTCGCGCGACCAGTTCCTTCGGACTGAAGGGCTTGGCAACGTAGTCGTCGGCGCCCAACTGCAGGCCGATCACCACGTCGCTCTCCTCGCCCTTGGCTGTGACCATGATGATCGGGATCGCAGAAGTGAGCGGGTCCGATTGCATGCGGCGGCAGACTTCCAGCCCGTCGAGTCCCGGGAGCATCAAGTCGAGGATCACCAGGTCGGGTGCGTCGCGTCGTGCACGGGCGAGGCCCTCTTCGCCGTCGCGGCTGGTGCTGACGCGATAGCCCTCGCGGGTGAGGTTGTATTGCGTGACCTCCAGGATGTCGGCCTCGTCCTCGATGACGAGGATCTTCTCTCGGGTGCTCATCTTGTCGGAGTCTTCTTGCTCGGGGTTTCCAGGCCGCCATGCGACGCCAGGGCCGTGAAGGCCAGATGAAGACTACTTGAAGCTTCGAAAGCAGCCCCAAGCTCGCCCGAGAATCAGAACGCGCCGGCGTTCCGGCTACCAGGTCTCCAGGATCAGGGGCTGCTCGAAGGAGAGGCCGTACAGACCAGGGGTCCCGTTGCGCACCACCTGCGCTTCCCCGACCCGTCTACCGTCGTGCGCGTCGAGTTGATAGTGCCGTCCAACGCCAAGCGAGCCGCTGCTCAGGTTGAGCCGGGCACCGAATCGGCTCAGGTCGCTGAGTTCGCCGTGGAACTTGCCCGTGGAGTCGCTGATGAGCACTTCGATTCGCAGCGACGAGCGGCCTTCAACGCGCCGATCGCTGAACAGCTGCACGGATCCGTCTTCACCGAGCCGCAGCAGGTCGCCCGTGGACAGCGAGTCGAGCGCACCGCCGGCCCCGACGATGGCGGTGATTCCGTGTTCGCGGGCCAGGATGGCGGCGTGGCTCAGCCAGCCGCCGACTTCGGTGACAATTCCGCCGCAGCGTTGGAAAACAGGGGTCCAGGCCGGGTCGGTGAAGCGCGCGACCAGGATTTCACCCGGCAGCAGCGCGTCGATCTCGTCGGCATGGCGCAGTACGCGCGCGCGGCCACAGACACCGCCGCTGCCGGAAACACGAATTCCTTTCAGTCGCGAGTGCGAGGCACGGGCCAGGATCACCTGGCCATGCTCCACGTCGAGCGACTCGAGCGCGCGCGGCGAGATCTGGCTCGAGAGCGCGACCTGCAGCAAGGCTTCGCTGCGTTCCATGCGCTCGGAGCAGCGGCTGCGCGCCTCGGACAGGCTCAGCGCCGAAGTTCCAAGCCCGTCGACCTCGTCGGGGGTCAGTTGGAAGATGCGATCGCCGAGCGCTGAGCGCGTGCCTAGTTCCACCAGGACACCGCGCAGGAATGCCAGTTCGCGCAATGCATGGTGCTTGGCCTCTTCCTTCAGCGCCGCGAACCGGCGCGCGCGATCGACCGAGATCTTCAGCACGCGCGAGCCGGGAAGTTCGGGCGCAGGACGGCGGGGCTGCTGATGCGACAGCGCGGCGCGAGCAGCCATTTCGTCGACGAGCGCCGGATCCTCCGCATAGCGCGGCGCCGCAAGTTCGTAGTCGAGCGGCGAGCGATGGCCATGCTGCGCAAGGAACTCGCTCGGCGAACGCAGGCCGCGGCCCACTTCACCGAGCAGGGTCAGGCTTTCTTCGACCACGCCGCGCGGCGTGTGCGCCAAATGCTCCGCGGGGTCGAGGCCGTTCTTCTCGAGCGCGCGCAGGGCGGTCTTGAACAGAATGTCCGCGGCAAGGTTGACGATCTCGGCCTGCACGTAGACTTCGCGAACGAAGAGCGCGCGCCTTTCGCGGTGCAAATCGGCAAGTTCAACTTGCGAGAGCCGCGTGAGATCCACAGCCAGGTCAAGTCGCGAGCGGCGCAGATAGCCCGGCAGGAATTCCTCGCGGAATCGGCGCTCGATTTGTTCCGCGCCTCGCGCGAGCTGGAAGATCGCGAGCGAACCAGGGCCCTTGGCCAGGCGGCGCGCTTCTTCCGCGCGCCTGACGTAGAGGCGGCCGAAGGCGCTGATGACGAAAGGCTCGGAATCGGGTTTGACGTCGTAGGGCACGCGCAGCTCGCGGCAGGCGAGATCGGTGCTGCCGCCGTGGGCCCAGATCTGTTGCATCAGCGCCAGACTGTAGGGCGTCGGCTCGGGCAGCAGTTCCGAGAGTTCGTTCTGTGCCAGCGCAACGTCGTCGGCTGCGCTGCCGCGTACCAGTTCCAACAGACGCGCACGCTCGTCCTCGCGCAGCGCGTGCGCGTCGACCCCCGAACGCGAGCTGCGCGTGATGTCGCGCGCTTGCAGCAGGTGGAAGCGTCCATGCGCAAAGGCCCACTCGATGTCCTGCGGGCGGCCGAAGAGCGTTTCGACGCGCGCGCACATTTCGACTAGTGGCTGCAGGTCGAGCGGAGCAGGCGCTGTGTCGAGCGCAGCGTGGCTGGCCCGACCGAAGCGATGGCTGGTCGGCTGCGCGCGCCCGCTGACCAATTCCTCACCCAGTCCCTTGACGCATTCGACGAGCATCGCGCCGGACTCGCCGGGGTGTTCGGTGAACAGCACGCCGGCATATTCCGCCGGCACCATGGCCTGCACGACGATGCCCAATCGATCAGGGCCCCGCTGCGCGCCCGAATAGGCGCGCGCCCGCGCGCTGTTGTTGGACTTCGCCACATGCGAAAGCGCCGCGACCAGACCGTCCGCGTTGACCTCGAGCACCGATTCGTAGACGCCGGCGAAACTTGCATCGGCTCCGTCTTCGTTGGCGCCCGAACTGCGCACGGCGACGCGCTCGACCTTCAAACGCGCGTGTGCCGTGCGAATCGCGGCCAGGTCTTCCGGCGCCCAACTTTCCTGGGCGAGGAATCGCTCCACGGCGCTCGCGCGAACCGCGAAGCCTGCGGGCACATCGAAGCCGGCCGCGATCAGTTCGCCCAGGCGCGCGGCCTTCTTGCCGCTGCCTTCGACCTTGCCGGCGAATGCCAGCGCAACGATCGGCGCGTCGCCGAGGTCCGCAGTGCGCGCGCTCGACGGCTGCCGCGTGCCGCGGCGGAACCAGGCGCCGACGAGCACGGTGTGGACGACCATCAACGCCAGATTGGCGCACAGGTAGATCAAGATCCCGCCCGAGGCCTGGGCCACCAGCAGATACAGTCCGCAGGCCAAGGCGACTGCGATCGAGTGCAGCACCCACGTGCGCCGCTTGGCCGAGAGCAGCACTTGTGTCAGCGCGAGCAGCGCGACCGCGATCGGCAGGATGCGCGACGGATCGGCACCTGAGAGCGCGGGGAGCCAAAGGAATCCTTCGCCCTCGTTCGCGGCGCTGGCGCTGCTCACCACGGAGAAGAAGACCAGGAAGAACAACAGCTGCGCGCTCGTGCCGAGCAGGTTGAAGAACGGGCGGATACCGCGCTCGCTCATCAAGTGCATCGTCGCGCGGGACGCGCCTGCTCGATCGTCTGCGTACAACGCTTTCAAGGCAGCGATCTTCTGCGTCAGTCGCCGTTGCTCGAGGCGATCGCGCTCCGCCTTCCAGGTGAACGGCAGCAATCCCAGCCGCAGCGCGATCACCAGGGCCAGGATGGCCCAGGCCAGACTGCCGGTCTTGTTCTCGAGGTATTCGAGGCTTTGCCGCAGCGGTCCGGCGACGCTGGCGAGCAGGCTCTTGCCTTGGTGCGCTTCCTGCCAGGCCAGCACGTGTGCCTTGTCCTTCGACGGCACGAAGTACTCCTCGGGAACTGTGTAGCGCCCGCGCCAGTCGTAGCCCAGGCGCGAAAGTCGAGAACCGACGATCAATGCATAGAATGAGCCGCGCTTGTCGTAGCAGACGCCGATGATCGGCCGTTTGGGTATGGCGGCCAGAGCCACTTCCAATTCGGGCGTGGTCATGCTGCGCATCGGCAGATTCCAGGCGCCTGGCAGGTGGCCCTGCAGCTCGTACTCGCCGGGATAGCGAACGTCGAGGAACAGCGCGTTTTCCTCGTTGACGAGCTTGACCACTTCGTCGGTGTCGAGCAGCACTTGCTTCTTCGGATAGTCAGGGATCTCCCGCAGATCCTTGCGCACGATCCCCGGCTTCATGACCAAGGCCCGTTCCTCGGCGCACCACTTCTCGTAGCCGCCGATCAAGAAGCGCGGAGAGTAGCCTTTCGCGCGCAGGGCATCGGCCGTCTCCGAGCTGCGATTGCCGTTGAAGCACAGCAACGTCACCGAGGCGCCGCGCGCGAGGTACTGCTCGGGCTGTCGCAGCAGGTCGGGATAGCGCATGTGCCGCGTGCCGGCGATGGCGCCCATCTCGACTTCCTCCGTCTCGCGGATGTCGAAAACCGGCTCAGTGAGGCCGCCCTGGTCGAGCAACGCCTGGAACTGCTCGGTCGTCAGACCGTCGATGCGCTTCTTCTGATCGCTGAAAGACAGCGTTTTCAGGTTGACGTCACCGACGAGTTTTCCGTTCTCGACCGACGTGCGCACCAGGTTGACCTGCAAGCGCGCCATGCGCTGGTCCTGGACGTGCAAGTAGTAGAAGCCCCAGCCCAAGAGTGAAATCGCGAAGAGACCGCCCGCGACCGCGAAGGGCACGGCGAAGTTGGAGCGACGCGAAGCGCCTGCGACGCCGCCTTGCCCGCGTCGCACGAAGAACCAGCGCCCCAGAATCACGGTCGCGACACCAAGCACTTGCGCGGCGCTGGCGAACAGGCTGATGACCACGTCGGGCGAGGGGATTGCACTCGCGTTCGGGGCCAGCACAAACGCCAGCAGGATTA
>JAYUOR010000759.1:0-2527 GCA_043760765.1 Planctomycetota bacterium
GACGAACAGCATCGCCTGCAACCGCCCGGGCCTATGCGCTGGTCCACGGCTGGAGGTCGAATTCGCCAGCAAGGACGAAGTGGCCGACATGGATCGACCATCGTAGCGATTTGATTTCCCGGTCAGCGAACTCTGCAGAACTCGACATTCAGAGCTTTCGTCCGACTGCGAGCCTTGTTCGCTTGTACCCGCGGGACTGCCCTCGTAAGCTCGTCGCCCCTCACGGACCCCTGCGGAGTGGTGGCAGAGTGGCCGAATGCGCTAGATTGCTAATCTGGTGTCTCCTTTATTGGGGACCGCGGGTTCGAATCCCGCCCACTCCGCCATTCCGGGCATTGGTGCCCGGCTCCTTTCTGAACTGTTGCCCAAGGCGCTCGCAGACTGCCTCGAGCAACAGATTGGCAGGCAGCCCGGCACCTGACCCTTGATCGCAGACCATCGTCGAGCGATTCTCGTCTCGCGTGGCACTCACGCGCCGCCAACGATGCCCCCGTTCTCGATCTCAAGAACACTCGTCATCGCCACGCTCGCTGTCGCCTCGCTTGGCTGCCGCGCGCAACGCGAGTTGGTGATCACCAGCGAACCTCCCGGCGCGGAAATCCGGCTCGACGGAAGACTGCTCGCGGAGAAGACGCCGGCCCACGTCCCCTTCAAGGATTACGGCGTGCGCAGGATCTCGATCTACCACGACGGGTACATCAGGTATTCCGAAGCCTTCGACGTGCGCGCGCCTTGGTACGCGCAATTTCCGATCGACGTCCTGAGCGAAATCGTGCTCCCGATCGGTTGGCACGACCGGCACAAGCTGCGTGTGAAACTTGTACGTGGCGACACGCGGATTGCCGCGCCTGACCTGCTGAAGGTCTTGCAGCGCGCCGAGTCGTTGCGCAAGGCCGGCCCCGAGGGTCCCGAGCGGGAGCTCAAGGAACCCCATCGACTGCCGCGGGAAACCACGGGCCAGAACGAGGTCGAACCTGCGACTCCTGCGCCCAAACCGACGGGTCCGCCCGCTTCAGGAGGCGGCGAGTGAACGCGGTCCACGCCCACTGGCGCGGGCGGCGCGCTACGGTCATGGGGCTTGGACTGTTCGGTGGCGGCGTCGAGACCGCGCGCTACCTCGTCGACCTCGGCATGCACGTCACGGTCACCGATTTGCGCTCGGAACAGACGCTTGCCGAATCCATCCGCGATCTTGAAGGTCGGCCGATCACCTACGTCCTCGGAGCTCATCGCGAAATCGATTTCAGCCACACGGACCTGGTCGTCGCGAATCCCGCGGTCGCCCCGAAGAACCCTTTTCTTGCCTGTGCCCGCGCCGCAGGCGTGGCGGTCACCTCGGAGATGGCGCTCTTCCTCGAGGCCTGCCCGGCACGGCTCATCCTGATCACGGGAACCCAGGGCAAGAGCTCGACCAGCCACGCCATCGATCACTTCCTGCGCGCAGCGGGCTTTTCAGCGCGGCTTGGCGGGAATATCGGGCGCTCGCTGCTCTGCGCCCTGGATTCGCTGAAGGGCGACGATTGGGTGGTGCTGGAAATTTCCTCCTATCAGCTGGAGGCGCTGCCACCGCCCGCCCAGACCGGCGAGCATGCCTTCGCGGATCGAGTGGCGGCGGTGTGCTGCACCAACGTGCTCGCCGATCACCTGGAGAGGCATGGAACGGTCGAGGGTTACGAGCAAGCCAAGGCGCGCATCCTGGAACTTGCGCGGGCATCGACACTGGTTGTGCTCTCCGGCGACGATCCCCGGACCGCGCAGTGGCAGGTGAGTCGCGGGCGGCCGCTCTTTTTCTCCACCTCCGGCAAGCCCGGCGCGCGCGCCAGCATCGTGGACGGCGAGTTCCGCGCGGACGGCGAGACGCTCGGGCTGGTCGCCGACCTCACACTGCCCGGCAAGTTCCAGCGCGACAACACGCTCGCGGCTCTGGCGCTCGCGCGAGCGCTGGGAGCCGATCCCGCGCGACTGCGCGATGCAATTCCCACGCTGACCGGTTTGGAGCATCGGCTCCAGGATCTGGGGCTGCGAGGCGGCCATCGCGTGTGGGACAACGGTGTCTCGACCACGCCCGACTCGACCGTCGCCGCGCTGCGCTCGCTCACGCATCCCTTCGTGCTGCTGTGCGGGGGACAGGCCAAGCTGGGCCTGACATTGGACGAACTGGTAGCCGGGTCCGCGTCAGGACTGCGCTGCATGATCGGCTTCGGCGCAGCGGGCGAGACCTTCCGAGACGCCTACTCGAAGGCGGGCCTGCCGGCCTGCGCGGTCGGGACGGTCAAGGACGCGGTCCGCGAGGCCTATGCGCGGGCCCGAGCCGGCGACGAGATCCTTTTCTCCCCGGCCTGCGCGAGTTTCGATCAGTACCGCAATTTCGGCGATCGAGCCTTGGCCTTCCGCGCGGCCCTGCCGCCCTGCGACACCGCCCTGCTCGTCGCGCCGTCCTGAACCGCGGGCGCTGGTTGGCCAACCTGCCAGCCTGCACTGCACTGCCCGCGCGCGCCGCGCCCCCGGCCCTGGAACAGCTCGCCCG
>JAYUOR010000760.1:0-6358 GCA_043760765.1 Planctomycetota bacterium
GATCAGCCTGTCCGCCGAGGAGGATGTCGGGGATGCGCTCGACAAGCTCTACCCGATCTATGAAAGACTCTCGCACGAGGTCGCACAGTCCTTCCGCAACGGTAGTGTGCAGCGGCACGCGCAACCGACCGGGCCCTGGCCGACCTGGTCGCGGCGCAAGCCTGAAGACGGGTTGATAGATTGGAATATGGACTCCGAAAGCGTCGCCAATCTGGTGCGCGCCGTCACACGCCCCTATCCGGGTGCGTTCAGTCGTCTCGCCGACGGCAAGATCACCGTGTGGAAGGCGCGCGCCGGGACTGCGCGCGGTCCTGGCCATAGCGGCTCGGTTTGGCGCGCGGAGCCCGGTCGTTTCTTCGTCAACTGCGCCGAAGGTTCCTTGGAAGTGCTGGATTTCGAAGTGGTGGGCGCAGGCCGGCCGCGTGTCGGAGACCGGCTCGAGTCGCTGGAGCGGGCTGCATGAACTGGAATGATGGGCCGGGCAACGGCTTCGCGCGCGACGATGCGCGAACACGTTCCCATTTCGACGCTCTGGCGACCCTGCACGGCGGCGACGTTCGCGCCGTCGACTGGGGTTCGCGCGCATCGCAGGAAGCCCGCTTCAGTGTGCTCGCGACGGTTGGCGATCTGCGCGGCTGCAAGCTGCTCGACGTCGGTTGCGGCCAGGGCGACTTGCTCACCTGGCTGGAACTGCAAGGCATCGACTGCGACTATCGCGGCGTCGATCTGTCGCCCGAAATGATCGCGCTGGCGCGCCGGCGGTTTCCGAAACGCTCGTTCGAAGTGGCGAATCTGCTGGAACAAGAGGCTCCCTTCGAGCGTTGCGACTATGTGCTCGCCAGCGGCATTTTCTATCTGCGCCGTGAAGCGCCCGAAGAGTACCTGCGCTCGATGATCGCGTGCATGTTCGCGCATTGCACGCGCGCCGTTGCGTTCAATTCGCTCTCGGCCTGGGGCGAACAGCTTCTTTTCGACAACGAGTTTCGCGCCGATCCGTATCGCACGCTGCTGATGGCGAGCTCCTTCACGGAGCGGCTCTCACTGCGCCACGACTACCACCCGCGCGACTTCACGATCCTGATGCACAAGGACGGCGCGAAATGAAGACCGTCGCGATCCTGCAGCCGGCCTACCTGCCTTGGCTCGGATTCTTCGAGCGTATCGCATTGGCCGACGAAGTGATCGTGCTCGACCATGTGTGCCTCGATCCGAACTCGAAGACGAAGTTCGCCCATCGCAATCGCGTGCGCACGCCGCAGGATTGGACGTGGCTCACGGTTCCGATTCTCTCGCGCGGCCGCGGCAAAGAACTCGCTCTCGATCGGATCCTGATCGAAGAGGACGGCCGCTGGCGCGCCAAGCACTGGGCGACCATCGAGCAGAACTATCGCCGCGCGCCGTTCTTCGAACGCTACGGCGGCGAACTTCAGGCCGTCTACGCCAATGAATGGGCTCAGCTGCTGCCGTTGTGCAGTTCGGTGACGAGATCGCTGATGCGCGCGCTCGGAATCGACACGCCGCTGATCTCGAGTTCGACGTTGCAATCGCGAACTTCGAAGAGCGATCTGCTCCTCGATCTTTGCATTGAACGCAACGCGACGCACTACCTATCCGGCCCCTTCGGCCGCGACTACCTTGACCTGGCCGCGTTCGCGCGCGCGGGCGTCGCGCTGCAATTTCACGACTACCGTCACCCGATCTATGCGCAGTCCTTCGCGGGCTTCCAACCTTGCATGTTCGCTTACGACCTTTTGTTCCACGCCGGTCCCGGAGCACGCGCGTTGATGTCGACCACACGCGAGTTGCGTGCCGCATGAAGACCGTGGTGGCAGCGGAAGCGTTCGAAACGATCTGGCGGCTCGAGTAGGCTAGGCGTCTACCTCAGTTGATTGAGCCGCCTGTAATAGGCGTCGATCCAGTCGTGGTACTCGGGCGGCAAGTCGCTCTTGCCGTTGTTACGGAAGACCTCGCGGGCATGGATCGGCAAGTCGCCCCAGCGATCGATGGCCTCGCCGGTCGAAGTGCGCGCAGTCGCGCGCGAGGTGGGCGGACCGCCGAGTTGGTTGTGTGCCTCGGCTTCAGGCGCAGGCATGCCGCTTTCCGGATTGCCCTGAGTGGAAGGTTTCTTTGAACCGACTTCAGGGGTGCTCTCACGAGCACCCGGGCGGCCCGCGCCCGGATAATCGAGCGGCGAGTTGCCCATTGATCCCGTCCCGGGCTTCTGACCTTGCGGAGGCGAGCGCTTCGAACCACTGGACTGCCCCGAACTGGAGCAGAGGCCTTTGCCGCTTCAGGTCCCCGCGCCTGATTTGGACTTGTGCATGTGGCTCGCCGCGAGCTCGAGTACGTGCAGCATGTCGCGCTGCGCACCCTCCCCGTCGGCCTCGGCCTGCTGGAGCAGACCGGACATTCCAGACTCTGCCACGGGCTCCTTGAACTTGCGCCCCGCCGCGGCCGAGTACAGCGCGCTGTCGATCTTGTGCAGATTGACTTCGACGGACTTGATCAGGTCCTCCATCTGCTTGTGGACAGCTTCGTCGTCGGCTTTCTCGGGCACCTGCGCGACGGCGGCCGGTGGAGACTGCGCGGCAGTCTTGTTGCCGACGAAGAGTGCGGCAACGAACACTAGCGGTAGAAACATCGAAAACTCCTTGCGGGAGGAAGCCTCGGCTGAACGCCCCCAATGCTAGCCCCGCAGCAGCGGAAGTAATCACTTGTCCCCGGTAATCCGCCGCCGTTCCTTTCCTGGCCGTTACCGTGGCCCTATGGGAGTTGTAAAAAGTGGCGGCGGATTACCGGGGACAATTTTGATGACCCTGGTGGCGGGTTGTGCCTCGCCCGCGGCGGGGCCGGTGGCGCCGTATGTCCTGGTGCTGGGTACGGCTCAGGACGGTGGATTGCCACAGATTGGATGCGGGGAAGAGCTCTGCAGGACGGCGCGAACTGAGCCGGAGAGGCGGAGGCTCGTGACCTCGCTGCTGCTTTTGGATCCGCGCAGCGGGAAGCGCTGGCTGTTCGACGCGAGCCCCGACTTGCGCGAACAGTTCGAGCGCGCGCGGACCCATCCGAGTTCACGTGTCAGCGAAGGCGCGCGCCCCGCGCTCTTTGACGGCGTGTTTCTCACGCACGCGCACGTTGGACACTACAGCGGGCTGCTGCAATTCGGTCGCGAGATGTATGGCGCGAATGAGCTGCCGGTGTGGGGCACGCCGCGCATGTGCGAATTTCTTTTGAAGAACGGGCCGTGGAGCTTGCTCGTCGAAACGCACGCGATTCAACTCGTCGACATGCCTCTCGACCGCGAAGTCGAACTGACGCCAGAGCTGCACGTTTCCGCGCTGCGCGTCCCCCACCGCGACGAGTTCAGCGACACAATCGCATTCGTGATCCGCGGACCGCACGCGAGCGTCGGCTACCTGCCCGACATCGACAAGTGGGAGCGTTGGGATGTGAAGCTCGAGGATTTCCTCGCGCGCGTTGACGTCGCTTTCATCGACGGCACCTTTTTCGCTGACGGCGAGATCGCGGGCCGTTCGATGAAAGACATACCGCATCCGTGCATCGCCGAGACGATCGCGCGATTGTCGAGCGCTTCGCCACAGTTGCGCGCCAAGGTCGTGTTCACGCACTTGAACCACACCAACCCCGCGTCGCAGCCGGGCGCAGCGTCCGATCGCGCCATTCACGCGGCGGGAATGCGGGTCGCGATCGAGGGCGAGATCGTCGACCTGTGAAACCCTTGAGTTTGCCGCTCCAATGTATGGGATTCTCGATCGACCGAGGCTCCTAGTTCCGCAACCACCGGCTCTATCATGAACAGCTCCGACTTCGATCTGGAACAGGCGCTCGCCGTCCTCGCCCGCACGCCGAGGACACTCGACACCCTGCTGCGCGACCTGTCGCCCGCGTGCACCGCCTGCAACGAAGGCCCTGCAACCTTCAGTGCATTCGACGTCGTCGGGCATTTGATCCACGTCGAGCGCACGGATTGGTTGGTACGCCTCGAGCTCATCCTGAAGGAAGGCGAGCGGCGCGCTTTCGAGCCTTTCGATCGATTCCCCAAGCACGATGGCGGCGGCGCGAAAACGCTCGAGCAGGTACTCGCCGAATTCGCGTCACTGCGGCGCGCCAACCTGACGCGACTGCGCGCGCTCGAACTTGACGATGCGAAACTCGAGCTGCGCGGCCGTCACCCTGAGTTCGGACCGGTCACGGCACGACAGCTGCTTGCCACGTGGGTGGTTCACGATCTCGGCCACATTGCGCAGATCGCGCGTGTGATGTCCAAGCGCTACGCGACGGAGGTCGGCCCGTGGATTGCCTATTTGCCGATTCTCACGCGCACTGCCTCACGCTGATTCACGACATCCGCGCAGACCGAAGACGAAGATGTCCGCCTTTCGTACCCTTAATCCCCGGAACGGTTCGATCGGCATGCGTCGTTTCGTGAGCGAAGGAATCCAATGATGAATGCGGCCAGCGCCTTGGCTTGCTCCGTGGCAGTTGTTTCGTCGGCGGCCTTGTTCGCGCAGAAGCCCGCGGAGAGGCCGAAGGTCAATGCGACGAAAACCGTCGAGGCATTCTTCACCGCGGATCCGTGGAGCAAACCGGGCAGCGCGGAGCGCGCCAAGCTGCTCGCCGATCTGGCGACGCTTCCAGCGCTCGAAACACGCGAGGTCGACAAGTGGAAAACAACCTGCGCGAAGCTGTGGTCCAAGGGTCAAAAGCTCGAGAAGAAGAACGGTCAACACTTCCTGTGGGAGAAGCCCGTCGAACGCGGCCTCTACATCGTCGGTGGCGAAGAGCAGAAGCCGAAGGGCCTGCTCATCGCCATGCACGGCGGCGGCGCGGGTTCCGGCGATGCGTGGAGTTCGCACGGCGAGTATCAGGCCGCCGCGAGCGGACTGGGCTGGTTGATGATTTGCCCCGAGGTGCTCGAGAAGACCGAGCACGGCTGGACCGACTCAGGCTCCGAGGAATTCGTGCTGCAGCTCGTCGATGCCGCGCGGCGCACATGGAAGATCGATGCGGACCACGTTTTCTTCTCCGGCCATTCGATGGGCGGCTACGGCACGTGGACGCTTGGCGCGCACCACGCCGATCGCGTCGCGGCGCTCGCGGCTTCGGCCGGCGCGCCGTCGCCGATCACGGGCCCGTCCGGCAAATACGAAGACGTCGAGAGCGGCGTGATCCCCTCGCTGCGCAACGTGCCGTTCGTCATCTATCAAAGTGACGACGATCCCAACGTGCCGCCGGCGGCCAACGACATTGCCACGAAGTTGCTCGGCGAAGCGAAGAAACGCTGGGGCGGTTTCGAGTACGAGTACTGGCAAGTTCCGGGCCGGCAACACAGCGAGGCCCCCGGCGGCATGGAAGCGTTGCTGGCGAAGATCGCCAAGCGCGTGCGCGATCCGCGGCCGACGAAAATCGTCTGGCAACCCGCGCTCGCGTGGAAGCAGCAGTTCTATTGGCTGTGGTGGTCCTCGCCGGTGAAGGGCGCGCTGATCGAGGCCGACATCGACCGCGCGAAGAACGAGATCCGCGTGAGTTGCGATCGCGAGGCGAAGGGGCTCGAAGTTCTGCTCGACGAACGTCTGGTCGACGTGTCGAAGGACGTCGTGATCTCGCTCAACGGCAAGGAAGTCTTTCGCGGGAAACCGGCCTGGAGCCTGGCGACGCTGGTCAAGACCTCACAGACCGGTGACGATGAATTGCGTTACGCAGCAAACGTCGCGCTGATGCCCTGACGCGATTCCATTCGGGTTGAACGACTCCCTCGATCGAGAGGATCGGCACCCGAACGAGATCGATCGAGACCGACGTGACGCGGGCGCAACCGTCCAAGCGCGAGAAGCTTGAGTGAGCAGGAACCAGACTCAATACGAATTTGCGGTCTCGTTGGCGTCGCCGTTCTTTGTTGCCGGCGGCTGATCGGAGGTTAT
This sequence comes from Planctomycetota bacterium, assembly GCA_043760765.1. GTDB lineage: Bacteria > Planctomycetota > UBA1135 > UBA1135 > JADJQU01. The sequence continues at coordinate 5,943 of JAYUOR010000760.1, forward strand.
CTTCCCGTCCCGGCAGATCCAGGCACCCGACTCATTGCGGACCCAGTTCGTGAACTCGAAGCTCACCGATTTGACTTCGTGCAGACGTCGAACGTCGGACTCGAATGCCTTCAATGCCTCGGCGGTTTCCTGGCCCGGCCGTTGCACGCCTACCACGGCGACCTCGCCCGACATTTGCACGTGACCTTTGCGAACGTAGAAGTTGGTCTTCGTGAGGTCGATCCAGTGCCGAGCCAGCACGTTGCGCACACCGCAGTTGAGTTCCAGATCCTGTGAGCTCATGACTTGATCCCTTGGCGCGGGTGTCCGAACCCGGGCCGTCTTGAAATCTGCTTCGAATGATTGGGATTGCGGGCTTGAACCCGACAGTCACGCCATCCGTATGTCTTGGCTCGCGCCCCCCTGCTCGGCCGCGC
>JAYUOR010000761.1:0-6356 GCA_043760765.1 Planctomycetota bacterium
GTCATGAAGCAGCGATGAGCGACAAGCGCGACTACTACGACGTCCTCGGGGTGCAACGCGAGGCGGGCGAGGACGAGATCAAGAAAGCCTTCCGCAAGAAGGCCATGGAGCACCACCCCGATCGCAACAACGGGGACAAGGCTGCTGAACTCAAGTTCAAGGAGTGCGCCGAAGCCTACGGCGTGCTCGGCGACGAAGAAAAGCGGCGCACCTACGACCAGTTCGGGCACGCGGCCTTCGAACGCGGCGGTGGCCCGCAGGGCGCCGGCGGCCAGCACTTCGATAACGTCGAGGACATTTTCCGCGCCTTCGGAGACATCTTCGGCGGAGGAGGCGGCGGCGCTGGCGGCATGTTCGGCGAGATGTTCGGAGGCCGGCGCGAGCGTCCGGGCGAACGCTCCGGCCGCTCGCTCAAACTGGTGCTCGACCTCACGCTCGAGGATGTCGATCAGGGCGTCGAGCGCACGGTTTCGCTGAAGCGACAGGAGCATTGCGCCACCTGCGCCGGCAGCGGAGCGAAAAAAGGCACTTCGCGCACGACCTGCGCGGGCTGCGGCGGCCGCGGCCAGATCCATCGCAGCCAGGGTTTTTTCACCATGGCGACGCCGTGTCCACGCTGCAACGGGCAGGGCACGACGCTGACGGATCCGTGCGTGAAGTGTCGCGGCGCGGGCAAGGAGACACAGCAGCGCGAGATCACGATCAAGGTGCCTGCCGGCATCGAGGAAGGCGTGCAGTTGCGCGTCAGCGGCGAAGGCGACGCGGGTGATCCCGGCGCGCCGCGCGGCGATCTGTACTGTGTCGTGCGCGAAGTCGAGCACAAGATCTTCCAGCGCAGCGGCGCCGATGTGATCACGGAGATTCCTGTGTCGTTCTCGCAGATGGCGCTCGGCGACGAAGTCGAAGTTCCGACGCTGCGCGGCCGTGGCAAGATGACGATCCCCGCCAGCACGCCGTCGGGCAAAGTCTTCCGCCTGCGCGGTCAGGGCCTGCCGACCATGGACGGCGGCGGCCGCGGCGACCAACTCGTGCGAGTCTTCATCGAGGTGCCCAAGAAACTCTCCGAGCGTCAGAAGGAGATCTTGCGCGAATTCAACGACATCGAGCAGAAGAGCGCCGGCGAGCGCTCGTTCTTCGATCGGATCGTGAGCTACTTCAACAAATGAGCTTCTTCCATCGAAACATGAAAAAGAACGAAGAGCGCTCCGGCGAAATCGAGAAGGAACCCGCGGCGACAGGCGCGGAAGATCAATCCACGGGCGAGGCGTCGGACGCGCTCGCGGATCTCGCGCGCGAACGCGACGATTTCGTCGCGCGTTGGCAGCGCGCCCAGGCCGATTTTCAGAATCTGCGCCGTCGCACGCAAGCCGACATCGACTCGGCCGTGCGCCGCTCGCAGCAAAATCTGCTGGAAGGCATCTTGCTCTCGCTCGACCAACTCGAACTCGCGCTGGCCGCATCGCGCAGCGGCGCCGAGGCGGAACAACTCGCGCGCGGGGTCGAAATGACGCGCGCCGAATTGCTGCGCACGCTAGCAGGGGCCGGCGTGACGCCCATGGCGAAACTGAAGTCGGGCGATCGCTTCGATCCCAGCTTGCATCAGGCGGTCGCCAGCCTGCCTGCGGAAGGCAGCGCGCCGGGCACGATCCTCGAAGTCGTTCGCAGCGGTTATTCCTGGGGCGAGGTCGTGTTGCGTCCCGCGCAGGTCATCGTGGCCGCCGCGGCCCGCGCGCCGGAGAATTCCGCGAACAGCGAGGACAGCTGATGCCGACCTACGACTACGTCTGCCTGGCCTGCAAACATCGCCTGGAAATCTTCCAGTCGATGACCGAGTCGCCGAAGAAGAAGTGCCCCAAGTGCGGCAAATCGAAACTGCAGCGCCAGATCGGCACGGGCGCGGCGATATTGTTCAAGGGCTCGGGTTTCTACCAGACCGATTACCGCTCGAGCTCCTACACCGAAGGCGCGAAGAAGGAGTCGGCGGCCTCTGAATCGAAGCCGAAGGTCTCCGCGGGCGGCGCCGACGCGAGCAAGACGACGCCCACTCCCAAGCCGGCCGAGTCGAAGCCTGCGCCCAGTCCTGAAAAACCGTCCAAGAGCCTGCGCAAGAAATCCGGCTAACCCGCGTCGAGGAAAAGTTCCTCGACCAGTTCGCCGATCGTGTCGCTGTTGTTGTGGCCGATGATCCGCCTGGCCCTCGCGCGCGCTTCGGGCATCGAGTTCCCCATCGCGACGGACAGACCCGCGCGCACGAACATGTCGATGTCGTTGGAAGCATCGCCGATGGCGACCACACGCTCACGCGGAACGCCGTAGCGCTCTTCGAGCACGCGCAGAGCTTCGCCCTTGCCGCAACAGGGCGGGTGTAGGTCGACGACGAGCAACTCGCTCTCGCGGTGGTGCGCCAGCAGGTTGAGCGGAAAGTGCGTCAGGTAAATCGGCTGGTCGATCGCGCGGCTGACCTCGGCGGCGAACTCGTCCGAAGTCGGCTGCAGGCTCGAAAACAGCGTCACGCGTATTGCACGATGGCGACGCAGCGCCTTGGGCTCGCTGAACTCGAGGCCGGTCATGTCGTACAACGCCAGGCGCTCGACTTCGTTGCGCGGCGCAAGCGCGTATTTCTTGCCCGCGCACATCACCACGGTGAGCAAGCCGTGCTGCGCGCCGTAGTCGAGCACGCGGCCGAGCGTGCGCTCGGAAAGCACACGTTCCTCGAGGAACTTCTGAGTTTTCGAGCACCACAGTGCCGCGCCGTTGAACACGACCGCGGGCATGTCGATTTCGAGCGCGCGCAACACGGGATCCGTGGCAAGTTCGCTGCGCCCGGTCGCCACCATCACGCGCACGCCTGCCGCGCAAGCAGCCCGCAAGGCCCTCAGTGTCCGAGGATGGATCGTGTCGTCGTCAGCGACGAGCGTGCCGTCGAGGTCGAGCAGGAGCGCGTCGTAGTTGCGAGCCATGGAGTGCCGCGCGAACGCGGGCCGAAGATTCTAGCGAGTGCCGCCTGGCGGCGATCCCTGGAATCGGGACTCGCCACCCGTCGCGAGCGAGCCGCGCTGGATGGCGAGTGATGCGCTGGAGCGCCACCACAGTGGCAATGGCGAAGCAGAGCCGGAAGGTCCGTCGGAATTGGCAAGCAAGATTCCGGCTTCAGGGCAATTGCAGCTCGACCTTCGCGACTTCTCGCGCGACGACGAGTACCTCGCGGGGTTCGCCCTGCAGGTTTTGCGAGTCACCCCCGTCAAAGCCTCCGAGGCCTTCGGCATGGAGCTTCCAGCGGCCCGGGCGTAGTGACTTGAAAATCGCCGTTCCACCCTGCGCGAACTCGGTCTTCGGTTCGATCTCCTTTCCCGCGGGCAGCGGATCGAGGTATTCCGCGTGCACGAGGCACGGACCGGCCGGTTTGCCGGCCACGGGCGCGACCTTCGCTTGGATCTGGCCGGCCGCCACGACGACGATGTCGACTCCCGACTTGGTCTGACCGAGAGCCACGCTGACCGGCGCTGACTTCGTGAGCTCGCAATCCTTGGCGTCGACCTGCACCTCGAGGTCCGTGTCGTTTTCGACGCCGCGCAGCAAGTAACGTCCGTCCGCATCCGTGTGGGCTTTGGACTGATCGAGTCCCGCCGAGGAATCGAAGATCATGCCCTCGCCGATCGGGCCGCCGATGACGCTCACGCTGCGGCGGTCTTCATTGCCGCCCGCGCGCTTGCGCTCGGCCCAGACCTTGGCGCCGGCAACGGGTTTGTTTTCCCCATCGAGAACGCGGCCTTCGAGGATCGTGATCGGAAGATCGATGTCGTACTCGAGACCGCTCTCGTTGATTTCGATCGGATAGCGCGCGCTCATCGCGCGCGTGGCGTGGCGCACGCTGAGTTCGTAGCTGCCCGCCTCGATCCGTTCGAACCGGTAGCGCCCGTCGCCATCGCTCTTGGCCGTCGGACCACCGCCGCCGAAGGGCATGTCTTCCATGCCTTCGAAGGGCGACTCGGCGCCGCGTTTCGAGAGGGACAGCCTAGCGCCCGCAAGCACCGCGCCGCCTTCGCGGACGTGGCCCTTCAACTCCGCGAGCACGGGCTCGTGCAGCACGAGCGTGGCCGTGCCACCGCGCACGATTTCGACCTCGCTCCAACTCTGATCCGCGCCGTCCATTCCGCCGATGGCGGCAAAGACCATCCCGCCCTCCGTGTCGCCGCCCGAATCCTTTGCCGGCCGGAAGCGATGCAAGCCGGGAGCGAGGTTAGCCAGCGTGACCTTGCCCGCGGAGTCCGTGGCCGCCCCTTTGCCGCCGCCGAACGGATCTCCAAACGGATTGTCGTTCGCGTCCGGTGCGCGGTGATCGATACGTGCGCCCGAAACCGGTACGCCCTGCGCGGAAAGCAACGTGATCTCGACCGAGCCGCCCTGGTCGAGCGCCACGTTCTGGTCCACATCGCTGTCGGCGGGCATGTCGAAGGCTTCGGTGGTGTACGGCGCATAGCCGTCGCAGGTCACCGTGAGCTTGCCCTTGCGGCCCGGGATGCTGTTGAGCCGTGCGAGGCCCTGGGCATCGGTGCGCGCACTCTTCGATTGTCCGTCGTCAAAGCTGACCTCGTCGCTGTTGTTGTCCGCGCTGATCCAACGGCTCACTCGAATGGCACGGCCGCCGACGGAGTCCGCGCTGACGGGACGCAGTTCCACTTTCGCCTTCTCGATGCCGCCGCGCGTGCGGCTGTCCACCACGCGCACGTTGACGGTGGTTGCGCGCTCGAGTTCGAGTACGCCAAGGTCGGTCTGTGCCCCGCGAGCGAGCACGATGTCGCCCATCTTCAGGTTGCGGTATCCAGTTCCAGAGACCTCGAGCGTCGCGCGATCGTTGGCGTCGCGCGGGCGCAGATCATCGACTTGAACGAGGCCGTTCTCGTAGCGCCGCGGCTTTTCCCCGTTGGGATCGAAAAACGACATCGCTGCGCGCGTGTGCGCGGAGACGATGAGTTCCTCGATCGGGGCCTTGGTCGCCTTGTCGACGACCTGGAAGCTCAGCACCGAAGCCGGCTGCCATGCGATCAGCACGCCGCGATCGCCGCTCTTCGCTTCGACGCGCTCCGAGGCGCTGCGCGGCCAGAAGGCGTCCTTCCCGGACTTGACGCGCGCCTGCAATTGATAGCTGCCCTGACGCAGACCCTTGACGGCAAAAGAACCATCGGGGGCGAGCTTCGCGCGGCGACGGTTCTCGCCCATCGAGACCTCTTCGGTCCCGATGATGATCATCTCAGAAGGTGCAGCCGCCGGCATGGCGGCCACCGACGCATCCGCAACGGAAGCAGGCGGCACCCCGCTGACCCGCCCGGCGATTTCGACGCCGTCCTCAAGCACGAAGGCAAGACCGCTGACTCGTTCGCCGGGCCGCTTGGTCGTGCCGCTCTCGGACTTGTCGGGGTGCTCCTCGCTCGCAATGCTCAAGCGCCAGGGACCGCTGGCGAGTTGGTCGATGCGGAACGATCCGTCGGCAGCACTGGTCGCAAGCGGCGGCGGGCCGCCGTTGCCTTCGTCGCCGACGCCGAAAGTGATCATGCCGTCGGGACTGGAACGCGCGATGCGCGCGCCCCCTACTGCTGCGCCGCGAGAATCGAGCACGCGGCCTTCGAGAATCACACTGGTCTCGAGCGCGAGATCCCCGATGTCGTGACGCTCGACGGCAGGGATCCCGATGCCTGACTTGTTCATCGGCACGAAGCCCGGAGCGCGCACGCTCAGTCGCACGCTTCCGGGCTTGATACCGCCGATCTCGAACTTGCCGGCTGCATCGCTCTTCACACGGAACTGATCCTTGTTCTTTGCGGCACTCAATGCGCTGCCCGGGGCTTCGAAATCGGGCATGTCCCAGTCTCCGAGATTGGCGCGCACTTCCGCACCGACGATGGCTTGGCCGACGCTGTCGGTGACGCGACCGACGAGTGTCGCGGTCGTCGCGGCCCTCGCTCCCACGACCGGTGCAGGCGGGGGTGCGCTGATGGCCGTGCGCCCCGCATTGGCGAGTTCGTCCGCCGCCTTGGCTTGCGGTGTCAGCAACTTCGTGTCGGCCGGCTTGCCTGGGCTTTGCGACTCCGAAAGTGCCGGCGGCGCAGCCTCGACGGCGACATTCGCGTCGGACCGACCGAGGACGAAGTACAAGGTGCCTCCCAACGCGAGCAACGCGAGAAGCAGGACAAGAGCTAGGTTCGGACGCATCGGATCGGATTCCTGGTTCGGGACTCGTGCACGGGTCAGAGGTTACAGAGAGCAGAGGCCCGGAACCGCTCGGTCCCGGATCGGGCGCAGAAGAGGCACGCAGATGGGCGCGGCTCGGCGGTCCCTACGGGGCCCCGCTAGCCTGC
>JAYUOR010000762.1:0-2520 GCA_043760765.1 Planctomycetota bacterium
AGCATGTGGATCGGAAACCTGAAGGCCGGCTGGGTCGAAGAGGGGCTGGCCCACGTCATGGAGGACCGCATCTTCGGCATCTGCGACAACTACTGCTACGAGGAGCAGAACACGAACAACGATTTCCACAGCGGCAAATACAAGGTTGCCGTGCGCAAGATGGTAGTCGAAGGAAAATCGCCGCCTGTATCGGACGTGATCGGGCGCAACACCGATCAATTGAAGTTGCCCGAGCACGCTGTGGCCATGAGTCTGGTCGATTACCTCTTGCAGCGCGAGCCGGGCAAGTTCGATCTGTTCGGCAAACGCCTGCGCTCCAAGGTCGCGGTGCGCGATGCGCTTGCGGCTGCGTTCGGGATTTCACCGCTGGAACTGGAAGCGGCCTGGAAGATCTGGGTGCTCGAGACCTATCCCAAGCAATGATGCTCGCGCTGTTGTTCGCGCTGTGTCCGCAGTCGCAATCCGCGGCGAGCGAAACGCCAAGTGTACTCGAGCTCATGATGGACGCGCATTTTCGCGTGGCGCGCAGCGAGCGCGAACTCGCATTCTTCGATCGCTACGCCATGGCTTCCGAAGAGGCCAGAGCGCGCTCGCGCAGCGTGCTCGAGAGATTGCGCGCGCCTGGAACCGCCAGCGCTGCACCGACTTCGTCACCGACGCTAGCCAAGGCCCTGCGCGCGCTCGAGATTCCTGACACAGGTTCGAATGCAAGTGCGACGCGCACGCGCGAGCGTCTCGAGGAATTGATCGACTCTCTCGACCTTCAGGCGACTCCAGGGATGCTTGCGGCGCAAAGTTCGCTGGAAGGCACTCGGGTGCGGATCGCCGTCTCGCCGCTCTACCCGCCCAAGGAACGCCTGCAGGTCAGCCTTTCGCTGGTCTGGATCCTGCCCGATGGATCGGAACGAGTGGCCTATTGTGGGCTAGCGAAACCCGCGGTCTTCGATGCCGCCGGTTTCGCAGTCGAGCTCGCGTTTCCCGGCACACAGGCCGGCACTTGGCGGCTCGCGATCGAAGTCGAACAGGAAGGCATCAGCGTACGCAGCGCGCTCTTCGAATTGCAGTGCGTCGCTGGCCTCGCCGAGCGCGCGGGGCAGGTTTTCGCCGGACTTGCCGATCTCGCGGATCCGCGAATGCCGCTGGCGAATTGGCTGGCGCTCGACATGCAGCGCGGATTGCGCACGCTTGCGCGAGTCGATGCCGAGCAACAACTTTCGCGTCTGGAAGGCCGAGCGAGTGCTGTACGTGCCTATCCATGGATGCTCGCGTTCGCTGCCAGCGAAGGCGAGGCGCAGTGGATCTGGCGCCTGGATCCGCCGGGTGCGGCGCAGGCCACGTTGCTCTTGCTTTGCCCGTCTACGGAGCCCGCTGAAGCCAGCCTATCGCGAGCCGAATGGGCGAGCCTTGAAGGTTGGAGCGTGCTCTCGATGCATCTGCCGCGCGGCGCAGCGGGCGAAGGCACGACGCAGGAATTGTTCGCGCGTCTGACGGCCATTTTGAACAGGGCCGGTGACAAGCGACCGATCGTCTGCCTCGCGCGCGGCGACGCCATCGGCAACTTCGCCATCGGCTTTTACGGCGCGAAGTCGCGGCCCTATGCCGCTGAAGTGCTGCTGATGTCTACAACCCCCGCTAGCGCGGAGAGTCTTGCGGGAAGCGTGCCGCGCATGGTCCTTGCTCCAGGCGGCCGTACAACGCCGGCCGAGAGCGCGATCGGCTCGCATACCTGGTGGCTGGACAGTTCCACGCTTGCGCTGGTCGCCGACTTCGAATTGCCGATGCGCTTGAAGTCGGCGCTCCCGCTGCTGCTGGGAGCGCTGCGCGAGTCGTCGAAGGAAGCGAAGTGAGAGGACTCTTCGCCGTCCTGATCGCAATCGCGCTGTGGTTCGTTCCCCTGCCGGCTCGCTTTTCGGGCGCAGAGAGTCTTGGCAGCGACGAAGGTTGCTATCGCATGCGCATGTGCGAGTTGGCGTTGTTCACCGGCGAGAGTCCGCTGCAAGATCGCTTGCTGGAGTGGCGTGAAGGCGAGCACGTTCCCTACGGCGCCCTGGCGCCCGCGGCCAGCGCGTTCCTGCTCGGAAGGCTCGTGCCGCATGTGGCGCAGGCCGTGGAGCAGGGCGATCTCGACGAAGACGCGCTCGCCGACGGCGCGCGGCGTTTGATGCTCGTGCTGGCCTGGATCGCGGCGTTTTCGATCGTGTTCGCGGCTTCCAAGCTCAGCTTGTGTGATGATTCGACGGCGCAGTGCAGCCAGTGGGTGTTCGCCTGCTCGCTTGGCAGCGCACTCGTCTGGACCGCGCTCGTGCTTGCGCCGTCTGCTGACGGCGGATCGGTACGACCGGCGGCATGGTCGCTCTTGCTGGGGTCAGCGGTTCTCGGGGGGGCCGCGCTGCTGGCACGTCCCCGCGAACTCGGCGACCTGATCGGGCTCGCGATCGGAGTCGGCGTACTGGCGGGTCTGACGCTTGCAAACGATCCCTTCGCCTGGAACACGGTGCTTGCACCGCTGTGCGCGCTGGC
>JAYUOR010000763.1:0-2515 GCA_043760765.1 Planctomycetota bacterium
CAGCCTGGCGAGTGCCGAACACTGATTTCACGGGGGGGCGACACAAACGGAGCGCTCATTATGTTCCCTGCGAAGAGGGACTCGTGGCCAGATTTCGCCTCTTGGATGACAATACAGCGATGAGGGCCCACGCCCGGGTCTCCTGACTTGGGCAATTTCCCTCTTGGCCCCGTTTCCCTTCAGGTCCTCCACCACTCCATGTCAACTCACTTCAGATCCACAGTCGCCCTGGCCGCCCTGGCCCTTTCCCTTCCTGCGATGGCGCAAACGAAGGACAAGGTCCAGAACGAAGTCAAGCGTCTCGAGCAGCAAGTGAACTTGCTCGCTCCGACCAATCCCGCCCTCGCCGCCCAATTCAAGCAGCGCGCTCTGCTTCTGCGTCAGTCGATCACCCCGCGCCCCACGCTGAGCGCGCCGGCCTCGGGCTCCAACGGGGGCCACAGCTCCAACATCGTCGGCCCCAACTACGTGACCTTCGGCCCCTGTGGCGCCTACGACGCGGGCACCGCGGGCAACACCGTCAGCGCGGCCTCGACGTCAGGACCGATTGCGATCCTCGACTACGCGACGGTCAGCGACAGCGTGGCGATCTCCGGATTGGGCACCCAGACCTTCGATGTCGATCTTACGGTCGCGATCACGCACACCTGGTGCGCCGACATGGTCATCACTCTGACCTCGCCTGGCGGTACCACCGCCGCCGTCTCGGGGAACCGTGGCGCCGACAACGACGACGTGTTCAATGGAACGCTGTTCGACGACGAATCGACGAACCCGATCGCCAGCTACCCATTCACCAACGGCGTGGCCGCCCCTGACCTGCAGCCCGACCAAAGCTTCAATGGCAACTTCCGCGGCGAAAATCCGAACGGCAACTGGGTCCTGGCCATCGCGGACGTCGCCGGTGGTGACGTCGGCTTCCTCAATTCCTGGTCGCTCGCCGTCACCGACGGCACGATCATCAGCATCCCGCCGGCGTTCAACCCGCCCGCGATCTTCTCGAGCGGGCCGATCTCCGTTCCGGTGCTCGACAACAGCACAGCGATCGCACCTCTGCTTGTCAGCGGGGGCCCCGCCACCATTGGGCAGGCAGAAGTTTACGTCGCAATCACGCACACTTGGTGTGCGGACATGCTCATCGAGGTCCAATCGCCTGCGGGAACCCTCGTGACCCTTTCCAGCAACCGCGGCGGCTCCTTCGACGACGTGTTCAACGGGACACTGTTCAGCATGTTCTCGTCGAATCCGATCGCGAGCTACGTCTTCACGAACGGGGTTGCCGCACCCGACTTGCAGCCCGATGGAAACCTCGCTGCGTTTGCAGGCGAAAACTCCAACGGAACCTGGAACCTGGTCGTCACCGACTCGGCTACCCTCGACGAAGGCATCATCAGTCGCTTCGATGTCAGACTCGGCGGCGGCGGCTGCGCCCCGCAAGGCACACCTTACTGCGTGGCCAAGGCGAACTCGCTCGGCTGTCTGCCCGCGATTTCGAGCACGGGCCAACCGTCGGCATCGTCGGGTTCCGGCTTCGTCGTCACGGGCGTCAACCTGCGCAACAACAAGCCCAGCATGCTCGTCTACACGAACGCGGGCCGCGCGGCCACGCCGTTCTTTGGCGGCACGTTGTGCATCAGTGCGCCGATTCGCCGCGGCTTGACCGTCAGCGCGGGTGGCAATCCGGCACCGGTCTCCGACTGCTCGGGTGTGAACTCGCTCGACATGAACGCGTTCGCTGCCGGCACGCTCGGCGGTGGCCCCGCTGCGTTCTTGCTGCTGCCCGGCACCGTGGTCGACGCCCAAATCTGGAGCCGCGATCAAGGATTCGCGGCTCCCAACAACGCGAGCCTGACCGAAGGTCTCGAGTGGACGGTCGGCGGCTGAGCGCGCTCGGCTGAGATTCGTTCCTGCGAACGAGGGCGGTTCCGGTTCGACCGGAGCCGCCCTTTCCGTTTTCAGCCAGCGTCGAAGTTCAGCCGGCTCGCGCTCGCATCAGATTCGCGTGCCGTGCCCGCGATGGGCGCGCACGCCTCGGCAGCGAATGCACTCACTGCGATCCCGGCCCCTAGGCTTGAGGCGCGCTACTTCTTCGCGGGCGGCTTCGCGCCCGCAGGATCCGCGGCCTTGACCGGTTCGGCTTGACTCGCTTCCTTGGTCAGCTTGGCCCACGTGCCGCCCTTCGAAATGACTTGCTTCCAGGTGTCGGACCAGCTCTTGACCGCCTTGCGATCGGCCTCGAGCCAGTCTGGCTGATCCTTGCCCTTCCAGGGAATCGCCGCGTAGGGGCAGTTGTATTCGAGCAACTGCCGCAGCGCGTCGGCCTTACGGAAGTCGGCGGCGTCCTCGAGGTTCAACTTCGACATGTGGTTGACGACTGCGGGAAAGGCATCCTTCGCGCTCAGCGTAAGATCCTCTTGCGCATCCTTGGCTGCGCCCTTGAGCGTCGTGCCTTCGCCGACGAGCACGGCACCGGCCGGCGCCGCCGCCGCGGCGTCGGCAAAGCTGGCGGTCAGTG
>JAYUOR010000764.1:0-6330 GCA_043760765.1 Planctomycetota bacterium
AAGTCTGAAGGCCATCGATCAATCCGCGTTTGTCCGGCGCCGAAGCAGCCTTCGAAAAGTTAGGATGCTGGGCCGACGATGCGAAGCGAGCGACCCGAAAAGCCCAACCTGTTCGGGCACATCGCGCCGAGTCCGGCCACAGGCGCGGAGAGTGCTGCCAAGCGCGAGTCGCAGAGCCGTCCGGCAGCCTCGGCGAGCGAGCCTGCGTCCGGCCCCTCGGGCGCCGCCACGGGCGCGGGCGCTGAGCAACTTCTCGAAGGCCTCAACCCCGAGCAGAAGGCCGCCGTGCTTCACGATCGCGGGCCGCTCCTGATCCTGGCTGGCGCAGGGTCGGGCAAGACGCGCGTCATCACGCGCCGGATCGCCTACCTGGTCGCCGCGCGCCAGGTTCCGCCCTCGTCGATCCTGGCGATCACGTTCACGAACAAAGCCGCGGCGGAAATGCGCCAGCGAGTCGCGGCGCTATCCACCGCGCCGGGCACCTGGGTCTCGACCTTCCACGCGTTGTGTGCACGCATCCTGCGCCGCGACATCGAAGTGCTCGAAGGCTACACGCGCGATTTTTCGATCTACGACACCTCCGATCGCAATCAGGTGCTCAAACAACTGATCGCCAACGAAGGCGTCGATGCGACGCGCTTCAAACCAGGCTTGATCGGCAGTTGGATCTCCGCGCGCAAAAACAGGCTGGAATCGGCGCGCGAGGCGGCGGAGTCCTTGGACGGTTCGGGCGACGGGCTCGAACAGGAAGTTTTCGTGCGCGTCTGGGCCGCCTACGAAGTCGCCATGCGCACCGCGAACGCGCTGGACTTCGACGACCTGCTGCTCAAGGTGCTCGAGGTCTTCGAGACCCAGCCCGGAGTGCGCGACAGCTACGCGCAGCGCTTCCAACAGGTGATGGTCGACGAGTATCAGGACACCAACCGTGTTCAATACCGATTGATGCGCCACTTCGCCGGCCACCACGGCAACATCGGAGTGTGCGGGGATCCCGACCAGTCGATTTACGGCTGGCGCGGCGCGGATATCCGCAACATCCTCGACTTCGAGCAGGATTTTCCGGGCGCGTTCGTCGTGCGCCTCGAGCAGAACTACCGTTCGAGCCAGACCATCCTCGACGCGGCGCAGGCTGTGATTCGCCACAACCGCCAGCGCAAGGAGAAGTCGCTGTGGTCGGCGCGCCGTGCCGGCGAGAAGATCGTGTTCATCGAGTGCGGCGACGAGGACGAGGAAGCACGCGAGATCGCGGGCGGCATCCGCGATCTGGCGCGCGGCGGCCAGCGCCTGGACGGAATTGCCATATTCTATCGCGTCAATTTCATGCAGCGCGCGATCGAACGCGCGCTGCGCCTGGCGCAAATTCCCTATCAGATCGTCGCCGGCACGGAGTTCTATCAGCGCCGCGAGATCAAGGATCTGGTCGCCTGGCTCAAGCTGATCGTCAATCCCAAGGACAGCGAAGCGGCGAAGCGCGCGTTGGCGGCGCCCTCGCGCGGCGTGGGCGAGAAGACCATCGAACTCGTGTCCAAATTCGCCGCCGACCGGCGTGTCGACTGGATCGTCGCCGCAAGTTCGTCCGAAATGCGCGCGCAGGTGCGGGGCAAGGGCAAGGCAGCGCTGGAAGCGTTCGCGGGCGTCGTCGCGCGGCTTGCGCTGTACAAGGATCAGCCGGCGCTGGTCGCGCTGACGCGCGTCGTCGAAGAAATCGACTACTTCAAGTGGCTCGAGAGTTCCGCGGAGGAAGGCGACCCTGATCGTTCGGCGAACGTCGAGGAGCTCTTGACCTATGCCGAGGACTACGACAAGGCCACGCCCGACGGCGGGCTGCGCGGGTTCTTGCAGGACATCGCGCTGGTCAGCGATTCGGACGCCTATTCGCCCGACCAGCCCAAGGTGACCTTGATGACCTTGCACTCCGCCAAGGGTCTCGAGTTTTCCTGCGTGTTCATCGCCGGTCTCGAGGAAGAATTGCTGCCGCACGCGCGCGCGCTGCTGGAGTCCGCGGATCCCGATCTGGGTGTCGAGGAAGAACGGCGGTTGTTCTACGTCGGCATGACGCGCGCACAGGACCGCCTTTTCCTCACGCGCGCGGTGGTGCGCCGGCATTTCGGCCGGACGAACTACACGACCGCTTCTCGCTTTCTCGCCGAATTGCCTCCCGCTGCGCTGCGCGGCTTCGAGGCCGATGCCCCGGAAGAAGAAATGCTCGGTCGCTTCACGCCCGAAGAAGAAGTGCGCATCGACCTCAAGGCCGGCGAACTCGTCGACCATGAGAGTTTCGGCCGGGGGCGGATTCTCAGATTGTCGGGAGCCGGCGCCAACGCGCGCGCCACGGTCCTTTTCCAGCACTACGGCGAAAAGATGCTGCTGCTCGTTTACGCAAAGCTGTCCAAAGCCATGGAGCGCAATCGATGAGCCAACCGGATCTGACCAGCGAGATGCGCGAGCGCTTCGAGCGACTGCTCGCCGAAGCGCGCGCCGCCGGCGTGCTCGGCGAACTGCGGCCGTTGTTCGAGTCAGCGCTTTCGGATTCGAACGACGACCAGGCCCAGCAGGGTGGCGCGATCCCGATGCAATACGGGATGGTCGGCGCGAGCCCGCAGATGAAGCAGGTCTACGCGCTGCTCGACAAGATCGTTTCGAGCCAGGTCGCCGTCTTGATTCAAGGCGAGACCGGCACGGGCAAGGAGCTCGTCGCGCGCGCGCTGCACCAGTACGGCTCGCGCAAAGACAAACCGTTCCTGGCCGAGAACTGCGCCGCGGTGCCGCCCGATCTTCTGGAGAGTGAGTTGTTCGGCCACAAGAAGGGTTCGTTCACCGGGGCGATCGCCGACCGGCCGGGGCATTTTGCCGCGGCCAACGGCGGCACGGTGTTCCTCGACGAAATCGGCGACATGCCGGTTTCGATGCAGGCGAAATTGTTGCGCGTGCTCCAGGAAGGCGAGGTGCGCCCGGTCGGCTCGAACAAGGTCATCCACGTCGACGTGCGCATCGTCGCGGCGACGAACAAAGACCTGAAGGCGATGTGCCGCGCGGGCACGTTCCGCGAGGATCTCTACTTCCGTCTGGCGGTGGTCACCGTGCAACTGCCGCCGCTGCGCGAGCGCAAGGGCGATGTGCCGCACCTCGTGCGCTTCCTGCTCCAGCACGTCGGCAAGGAGATGGGCCGTGTCGCGACGGTCACACCGGAGGCGCTGGCCATGCTGGAGCGCTGGCGCTGGCCGGGCAACGTGCGCGAACTCGAGAACGAGATTCGCCGCGCCATGGCGCTGTCGACGGGCCCCATCGGCCCTGCAGAACTCTCGGACGTCGCGCGCAACGTGGCGCGGGCCTGAAGTCCGTCTTGATCGAGACTTGATGCTGAGCCCATCGGGGCTGCACGGGAGCGAGAGAGGATCCTGGCCGGGAAACCCCTCGCTGTGCTGCGAAGGGACCCTCGAAACCACGGGATCTCTCCGAACCGATGATGTCGCGATTCAGAACTGCGTTGCTGTTCACGCTCATGGCTCCGCTGTGTGGCGTGGCTCCGTTCCTGCTGCCGCTGGGCTGCAACCAGGACGCTCAAGCGGCCGCACCGTCGGCTGCGAAGCCTGCATCCGCGGCCGCCGTCGCCGATGCGCCGCTCGACGCCTACCGGATCGAGTTGCTCGACATCGCGTTCAAATCCGCGAGCGCGTTCCCGACCAAACCGCACCTCAAGAATCGCTCGCGCATTCAGGAAAGCGTCGTCGACGCTGCTTTCGAGCTCGATCAGCCGCTGCGCGCGCTCGCCCAAGTCGAGCAGATCGACAACTGGCGCAAGGGCGTCGGTTACGCCGACTTCGCTTTCTACTGCGCGAAGCATGGCGACAGCGCACAAGCGCAGCATTTCCTGGACCTCGCCGACAAGATCGCCAAGCAGCTTGAGAGCAGCACGGCGGACGAGGACTCGACCGCGCAGGGTTGGCAGCGGGATCGGATCCGTTCCAGGATCGCGTGCACCTATTTGCAGCTCGGCCGAGCCGAAGATGCCGCTCGCTACGAGCAGGGGCTGGCCGACTCCGAGATCGGCCGGGTATCCGCGCTCAAGGCCGCGCTGCTCACCGACGAAGCCTTCGACAAGCAGCTCGCGGCCATCGACGCAGCCGTCGCCAGCGGCAATTTCGATCAATTGCGCGCCGCCACCGAGACCTACGCGCAATTCTTCGCGCGTTACTACTCGGACGTTGGACGGCGCGACAAACTGGAACAGAAAATCGCAGCGGCCTACGCCAAGCTGCCCCCGCAGGTGCGCGTCGAATCGCTGAGCGCGCTGGGCGTGACCGCACTGGATCACGGGGATCGCGCCAAAGCACTGGAACTGGTCGCGAAAGCGCAGCAGCTGGTCAACGGCGCCAAGTGGACTGCCGAGAGCGGCATTCCGCTGCGCGCCCGCCTGGCCGGTTTGCGCTACCGAGCGGGCGAGACCCAGCAGGCGCGCAGCGACATCGATGGTGCGCTCGCGATGTACGACGCGCAGCGCAGCGAGATCGTCGACATCTATCGCGCGGGTGTGCTGCGTCCGCTGGCCGAGAGCTATCAATCGATGGGCGATGGCGCGGCTGCCTTGAAGATCTACACGTGCGCCATCGAAGAAGGCGCCGTGAACCCCAACTCTCGTCCGCGTGCCGAGGACCTCTGCGCGACTTGCTGCTCCATGGCGACTTACGCCGTCGAGCCCGACGCACAGTTGCGCGAGCGGATCCTGCACCGGCTCGGCTCACTCGGCGATCCGTGGTGATCGCGCCTTGAGCTTGGATTGATCCAAGCCCCACCGGGCGTTCACGGGATCCTCACAATCCGCCCATAAGTTGCGCGCCCCAAGGAATGTGAAGGTCGCCCCACCGTCGCCGCCGGCGCGGATCGATCGGATCTTAGTGAGAAGCAGATCGTCTTATTGGCTGGTTGTTGGAGCTGTGGCTTCGTTGAGCGTCCCTGCGGGCGCTCAACAGCCGTCCGGTTCCATTCGTGGCGTCGTATACGACAAGGACTTCGACGTTCCGCTCGCGTCCGCACGCGTCACGGCGGTGGAGACCGGTGAGAGCGTACTGACCACCGACCAGGGTAACTTCGTTTTCGGCATGCTGGCGCCCGGCAGATACACGCTGGTCTTCACGAAGGATGGTTATGTCCGCCAGGTGAAGGCCGATGTCGTGGTCAGCTCCGGGCAGTTGACCGACGTCGACGTTTCTCTTTCCGGAGAATTCACGGACCTCGACGAATTCGTCGTCCAGGACGTGCTGCAACTAGGCGGCGGAACGGAAGCCGGGCTGCTCCAACTGCGCGCGGAAAGTGCCGCGCTTATGGACTCGATCGGAGCGGACCTGATGAGCCGCGCGGGAGCGGGAGACGCCGCGAGCGCGCTGAAGCTCGTCGCCGGAGCCTCGGTGCAAAACGGGAAATACGCCGTGATTCGCGGACTTCCCGACCGCTACGTCAATTCACAGATGAACGGCGTGCGCCTGCCGACGGCCGACGAAGACAAGCGCGCCGTCGAACTCGACCAGTATCCCGCGGCCGTGATCGAGAGCATCCAGGTTTCCAAGACCTTCACGCCCGATCAGCAGGGCGACGCCTCCGGCGGAGCAGTGAACGTCAAGCTCAAGAGCCTTCCCGACGAGACGATTGTCCAAGTCAAAGCCCAATACTCCTACAACAGCCTATCGGCCGGCTCGGACTTCCTGACCTACAACGGCGGCGGGCTGAATTTCCTCGGCCGCGACGGCGGCGGTCGCGACATCCAGTACGGGAACCTCGGCAACAACTGGGAAGGCGCGGCGGGTGTCAGCGAAGGCGATGCGCCCACCGACTATAAATGGTCGTTCCTGGCAGGCTCCAAGCACCAGTTCGACAACGGTGTGAAGGTCGGCGGGATCGTCAGCACGTTCTACGAGCGCGACAGCTCCTTCTACAGCAACGGCAAGGACGACTCGTATTGGGTGACGACTCCCGGCGCGGGCTTGGTCCCGCAGACGAATCAGGGCACGCCCCAGGACGGCGACTTCAAGACGTCTTTGTTCGACGTCACGCAGGGATCGCAGTCGGTGAACTGGGGCGGGTTGGCGAGCCTGGGCGTGGAAACCGAGAACCACTTCCTCGGCCTGACCTACCTGTACACGCACAACGCCGAGGACACGGCGACACTCGCCGAGGACACGCGCGGCAAGGCTTACTTCTTTCCTGGCTACGATCCCAACGACCCCACCGGGCCTGGGAATACGCCGGGCACGCTGAATGCCGCGCCCTACCTGCGCCTGGAGACACTCGAGTACACCGAGCGCACCACGGGCACGCTGCAATTGAATGGCCGGC
>JAYUOR010000765.1:0-2505 GCA_043760765.1 Planctomycetota bacterium
GCCGGCGTCATGACGCCCACGGCCTCTTGCACGAGCAGGTACTTGCCGGTGCCCAAGATAACCGCGGGGAGATTGGTCACTGCCCACGTCGTTCCTGTCGACGAGGTATACTGGACGGACCATCCGGTTAGGTCCTGAGGTGCGCCCGAGTTGTACAACTCGATGTAGTCATTGCCCATGGTGGCCGTGGTGTTGCCACCGCCGCCGTAGATCTGACTGAGCTTGACACCCTGTGCTAGGGCCGGGGTGGCGAGCAGCGCGAAGCCCGCGACGAATCGCAGGGCAGTTCGCGCTTGCGCGGCGATGCCGCTACACGCCGCAGAATTCTTTGTGTGGAATGAACGAGGTGACATGAAAACCGTGCTCCTGAGGACTTTGGGGTGAACGCGCCATGACCAAAGGGGATCCTGACGCGGGGACGGGGGGGCTGGCCGGATAGGGATCTAGGCCAGTACTTCATTGTGAACGGTACCGCCAAAATCCCGCAAGGGAGCGTCTCGGATTCGAGATTGCTTTTCATCCGTAGGCACTCCGGCCACCCTTCCGGACCTCGGCGGCGTGCGACAGCTCACTCGCGCATCCGGTAGACTTCCTCAATGAGTTCACGCACCTTGATCGCCGGTGTCCTGGTCGCGCTCGGCGTGGGTGCCGGGCTCTATTGGGCGCGTTCCGACAGCGCCAACCCTAAGCCCACGGAGGTCTCCAAGCCGCTGGCAGGCCCCGCCGCAGTCGCCCCAGTGGCGCTGGGGGCCGTCCAGCCCCCCACCCAGACGCCAACGCCGGCCCCACCTCGAAGCAGCGCTGCCAATGAAGCACCGCCCGAGGCGACGGACCCGATTGAGGCCGTCGAAGCGATGCTCGAGCTGAACCTGGTCGTCGCGGGCGCCTCCTCCGCGGACAGCGCCGATGCCGTCACGGGCCAGATCGACGAACTGCTCGGTGGAAAACACGCCGGCAAGAACAAGGCCGCGCTGATGAAGAGCCTGCGCTCGGTCCAGGCCGTGCTCAAGGCCCAGGCCACTCCCGACCAGATCCCCAAGGAAATGATCCTGACGCCCGAGGCGATCAGCGCGTTGACCATCGAAGCGGGCTGGCTGAAAGAGCACATCGTGAACTGAGCACCGGCCGGCCCAGCTCGTGTCTTCACCCGCACTGGACAGTCGCGGACTCGCGCTGCGACAACTCTCGGATCGCAGTTTCAAGACTGCGCCGGTCCACAGCGTGCGCGCCCCCGGCCGCGTCAATTTGATCGGGGATCACATCGACTACTGCGACCTCGCGGTCCTGCCGATGGCGATTCAGCGCGACGTGCGCATCGACTTCACGCCGCGCAGGGACGCGCTCGTGCGGCTCCTGAACACGAATCCCAAGCACGCCCCCGCGGAGTTCGAAGCCGGCGCGGCGATCGTCCCGGCAGCGCGCGGAGACTGGTCCAACTACGTGCGCGCGGCGGTGCAACACTTCGCGCCGCGGGTGGGAGAGGTGCGCGGATTCGACGCGGTCGTCGACGGCAATCTGCCGGAAGCGGCGGGCCTGTCTTCTTCGTCCGCATTGCTCGTGGCCAGCGCGTTGGCCGTGCTCGCCGCCAATGAATGCCGTCCGCCGCGGCTCGAGTTGGCGCAGGCCTGCGCACAGGCGGAACGCTACGTCGGCACAAATTCGGGCGGCATGGACCAGGCGATCAGTCTCTTGGCGATCGAGGGCCACGCGTTGCGCGTCGAGTTCGCGCCGCTGCAAGCGGAAGCCATCGCCGTACCGCCCACCTGGTCGTTCGCGATCGCGAATTCGCTGATCGTCGCCGACAAGTCCGGTTCGTTGCGCGAGAGCTACAACGCGCGCAGAGCGGCGAGTGAGGCAGCGCTGATCGCAATGTCGCAAAATCGCGCATTGCAGGGCCGGCGCGCGAGTTATCGCCAACTGCTCGCGCAGTTTTCTGTCGACGAATTGTTGTCCATGGCCTCCGAGTCGATGCAGGGCGAACTCTTGCGCCGCTTCCGGCACATCGTCACGGAAAGCGCGCGCGTCGAGGTTGCCTGCAGCGCGTTGCGCACAGGCGACGCACAGAGCTTCGGCGCGGCGATGAATGCTTCGCAGAAAAGTCTGCGGGAAGACTGCGAAGTGTCCACGCCGGAACTAGAACAGCTCGTCGACCTTGCCTTGAAGCATGGCGCCCACGGTGCGCGGCTGAGCGGTGCCGGACTCGGCGGCGCGATCGTGGCGCTGGTGGACGAGTCGCGCGCCGAGGGCTTGCTCGAAGCCTTCGCCGAAGGATTTTTCGCCGAGCGCATTCCCGCGCGCGAGTTGCGCCATCATCTGCTGCTCGCCAAACCCTCTGCCGGCGCCAGCAGCTAGCCAGGCTCGCCCGTTCGGTGCCGGGCACCGTACGGGCGACCGAGGGGACTCTACTCTTCGACCGCTCGCGCGCGGCGCGGGTCGAGCGCGCGGACTTCGAGATCGTCGGCGCATTCGACGAACAGACGCGTGCGCCGGCCTTCGCCTTCGACA
>JAYUOR010000766.1:0-6311 GCA_043760765.1 Planctomycetota bacterium
AGACTCCGGATCGCCGCCTCCGGCCTGTGCAGGCCTTCCTCGGCGATGTCGCTGAGGCGATGTCGCTCCCAGCGATGCAGAGAGATTTCCTGAAGCGTCTCTCTGGCCTGCCGCTCGCTTCCGCACTGGATCTCCGTGAGCAGCGCGGGCTCGCGGTGCAAGAACCAATCGCTCTCGCGTGCTCGCCATGTTAGCCAACTCGAAGCCTGTCCAGGCAGCTCGAGCCCGCTGATGTGGCACAGGGCTCGATGAGCGTTCGTGCTGACTCCGGTCCAGGGCGCCTGGATGAGGTCGACCAGATCATCGACGCTGCCGAAGTCGCCGAGCGCGCCGAGTGCGTTGCATGCCGATTGGCAGATCATCGGTTGGACCGGGTCCAACCGCACACGCAACGCCTCGAACAGGCCGTCGGGAATCTCCGACGGCGCATGTTGGCGCGCGAGTTCGGCCAGGGCGATGGATTGGAGATCGCCAGGTTGATCCAACATTTGCGCGAGCAGGTCGAGCGCAAGCGGATCGCCTGCTGCGCCGGCGGCCGCGACGATTGCGGAGCGCAACGGCGCGGGAACCTCGCGCCACGACCTCGCGAGTAGCGTCAGGCCTTGCGGTGCGCGGCGGTAGAGCCGTTCGGCCGCCATGCGAACCGCGTGCTCGAGGTCGGGCGCGAGTTCGGTATCGGTCGGCAGCATGGCCATCGCGAGAATTCGCTCCAGCTCGTTCTTCGACGCGCACGTTCCGGCCACGAGGATGGCGGCTTTGCGCGCAGTCAGTGTGGGCAACTTGCCTTCTGGCACGGCGAGGTGCAGATCGATCGCAGTCCATGTGTTGCCCGGGCCGAATTGGGACAAGGCGTCGAGGATCAGTTTCTCTTGCAACTCGCTCAGCACTTGAAACGCTGCCCCATCGACCTCCGGCAGCTTGTACTCATCGAGTGCGCACAGCGAGGCGGGCAGAATCTGCGGGCCCAGACCGACGATCGTCGCCAGGATGCCCACGGTATCGCAATCGCGGCTGCGCGCGAGGCGCAGGGCGCGGTTCAATTCCAGGCCCGCTCCTGATTCGAGCGGATGGGGTTCCACAGACCGAACCATGGCGGGCTCCTTGCGGGACTCGTCTTGTCGGCCGATGCTTGGCGCCGCGGCGAAAGCCGCGGCGAGCAGCCATGTCGCGTTGGGGAACACGCTGGGCTCCTAGTGCATCACGCGCCAGGAGACGCGCGTGTAGCGAGCTGCACCCGGGGCGAGGACTCGGCCGAGCGCCTCGTCGTAGTGCACGCGCGAGTTGCTTGCCAGGCGAATTTTCTCGGCGATCACGGATCCGTAGATTTCGAAATTGCTTTGGACGTCGATGAACGCGTCCGGAGCGTACACCGTGCCGTAGATCTGGGCATTCGACGCCAGGGTCACCGTGTCGAGTTGAATGATGACGCCAGGATCGACGATGTTGTCCGAGAGCATCTGCAGATGCACTGCGCGTGGATCGAAGTTGGTGGCTGCGATCAACGTGCCGCTGTTCATCACGAAGTTGTCCTGAACGTAGATGTTGACTTCTCCGTTGGTCGAATTGACACGGATGCTCGATTGGGCGTTCAGCGTCAACGAATCGAACACTACCGTC
Organism: Planctomycetota bacterium; assembly: GCA_043760765.1. Classification (GTDB taxonomy): domain Bacteria; phylum Planctomycetota; class UBA1135; order UBA1135; genus JADJQU01. The sequence continues at coordinate 1,618 of JAYUOR010000766.1, forward strand.
GCAGGCCCCACGATCGTCAGGATCTTGTTGTTGCTCGTGACCGTGGCGCCATAGTGATACGAGCCGGCTGCAAGCGTCGTATTGACGTTGAAGGTTTTATTGCCGAGCGAAGCGATCGCGGGCTTCACGATCGGCGCGAACGTGAGCGGAGCCGTCGCATTGGCAGTTGCTCCACTCACGGCTGCGGTGCCCGTCAGAGTGATCGTCGAAGTGACTCCGGGGGCTGCATCGCCAAAGATCTTCGCGTTGCTTGCCGCCGTGATGTTCCCGTTGGAACCGATGTCGCCGCCGTCCAGGGCCCATGAGTTGCTGCCCGATCCATGCACGACCTGACTGGCATAGGTGCCCAGCGTCGAATCGTAGCTGTCCACCTTGGCCTGACTCGCCAGGGCCGTCGAGGTGTCGCCGAAAGCTGCGTATTTGAAGATCGTAGAGACGTTGTCTCGAAGAACCAACTCGCCGGTCGCAGTCGAGCGGCCGACTGCCGCGGTCGATGTGACGCGGACAAGCCTGTTGCCCGTTCCAAACGTCTGTGTGCCGACGAAGACTTCGCCGCCGGCCATGTCGGCGGGCGCATTAGCGCTGCCGATGACGCCACTGCGGCTGGCCTGCAAGTTCATGTAAGCCTGGCTCAATCCGGCTTCCGCGGCCAGCGATGCGCGAGCTTCCTGACGGGCACTGCCCTGTTCGACAGCTCCGGAAACTTGGATCGCGACCATGCTCATGGCGAGCACACTGATCGTCGACGTCGCCATGACAGCCATCACGAGAACTCCGCCACGTTGTGCGCGGCGCGAATGTTTGAGATTCATTTGTGTCCTATTTTCAATTCTTGAGTCGCAGCGCAGTTTCAACGGTCGCGATTGCAGGGTTCCCGCCGGTTACAGGCCGGGCCAGAGTGAGCCGTACACGCAGCAGATTGCCGACGCGGGTCATGCAGAATCCGCGTTCGTCCACGAGTCCGTTGCCGTTGTCGTCGGCACCGTTGGCGGTCTCGCCTTCCAGGAGTTCCGCGACCCCGTGCGCGAGTACCACGCGGACTTCGCCCGCCAGCAGGTAGTTTCTCGTGAACACGAGATTGCCCTCATCGATCAGGCCATCACCATCGTCGTCGAGACCGTTGTTCATTTCGCCGGTTTGGTAGACGAAGCGCAGCCGGCTGCTGTTGCCGAACAGCAACGCGCCAGTTGCGCCGTCAATGCCGGTCGCGGCCTGGAAGACCAGGTCATCGACGGCAACTCCGACGGGATTGGGCAGCAGAGTTCCGAAGCCGCCGTTTTCGAGTTCGGCCGCGACGCGGTCGAGCGTTCGGCGCGCATCGTTCTGGACCTGTGCCATGGCGGAACCCCGCCCGTACGTGCTCTTGGACGAGTCGAGCACGCGCGCCAGCGAGCCCAGCACCAATCCGGCGATGCCCATGGTGATCGCCAATTCGAGCAAGGTGAAGCCCTTGTTCGCGGCGCTGGCCCGACTCGAGAGCTTCATCAGTAGCCCCCCAGGATGGTCTGGTATTCGATCTCGCCACGTCCGCCTACTCCACGCCAGCGCACGCGGACAATCACGGGCAGCATCTTGTAGTTGGCCGCGTGATTGACGGCGTCAATCGTGCCTTCGCCGGTCAGGTCGGCCGGCATGCCGAAGTCTGCGTTGACGAGGTTTTCTCGCAGTTGCGGCAAGCCGCCTACTGTCGTGACCGGGAACAGGATTTCGCCCGCCATGCCGTCGAGGTCGCCGGCTCGGGCGCGCAGTCCGGTCACGGTGAAATTGGCTCCCGGCGAAATCACGCCGCCCGGGTCGTCCACGTTGGTCGTGTTGTACATCGCGAACACGTTGGCGAAGGCCTGCGCGCGCATGCTCTCGACCGTGAGTCGGGCGGCCTCGTTGGCCAGCGCCGCTTCGCGCGATGTTCGCGAGGCGAGCGTGGTTCTGCCCACGGCCTTTGCGTAGCCGAGCAGTCCGACGGCAAGGATGGACATCGCGACCATCAGCTCCAGGAGCGTCAGTCCGCGCAGTCCTCGTTGAGAACGTTGCCGTTGCAGGAAATTATTTCGCACTCGCATCCCCCAAGGTCCTCGCGGACCCTTGCCCTTGCATCCAGAGTTTCACCCCGCCCCCGATTCAGAAGCTCTCATCGACGCCAGCCCTGGTGTTCCCAAATAGGAACTCGCAAATTCCATGTACGTCTTCGGCAGGGGGCCGCTTTGGCCTGGCTTCAGGGCGGATTGCAGCCCTACAACGCCCTCTATCGCGCGGCCGCGCCCGATCGAGCGCGGACGGTCCCGCGGGCTCACTGGAAGAGGAGTTCGCCGGCCTCAGGCTTTCGGAGAAACTCTCCGGGCAGGGCGTGCAGCGGTCGCGCGATGAATCGAATCAGTCCTGGCGCGTTCAGCGCGAAGGCATCATTCCAGATCCGACGTGTCGCCAAGTCTCGCCAGTAGCATGACCGCCCTGCCGCGTTCCTTGTTGCTCCTTGGCTGCTCGGCGATTGCACGCAGGCACGCGCGCGCCTTCATTCGAAGTCCATCGTCAAGTTTGTCGCGGCGAGTCGTTCGTAGGATCGCCTCTGTCATCTCGAGCGGATGTGCGCAAAGCGCCGCGCCGTCGGCGAATAGCTGCGCGGGATCCGCGAGTGCGCGATTCCCACTGAGCTCGAGCAACGCGTTAGCCGCAGCGCCCGCGAGGGAGGCACTCGTGTTCGGATCGCGTAGCAGGCTCTGCAAAGTCGTGCGCGCCGATTCGCCGCCCAAGCCACACAACACCGGTATTGCGCGCAATCTCAGAATCGGCGGCGAATCCGCACTGACTACCAGCGCGCCGACCCTGTGCTCCAGTTCGCCGCGCACGGCGGGGGACAGTTCTCCGCATTGCCGACTTCGCAGGCTGCCCTCGAGAGCGATGACCGCCGACTCGCTGGCCGCTGGATCCGCGGAACTGCAGGCAAGCGTGGCGAGTTCCAGTGCGACCTGCTCGCCGCTCGCTGACTGCAATCCCCACCTGGCGATATCGCGCAAGGCCGGATCATCAATCGACGACAGCGCTTGCAGAAGCGCGGCAAGGTCTTCCGCCGTACCGAGGCCAGCCAGTGATCGGCAAGCCGCAGCACAGCGCAGCGGAAAGGGTTGCACTGTCGAGCCGGCCAGGCGCAGGGCCTGCAGTGCTTCGTCGCCGAATCGGACGCCTCCCTCAGCGGGATCTCCGCCGACCTCAGCACATGCATCGAGCACGCGCAGCATCTCCGCCGCGGCTACACGTTCGGTGAGTCCGCGGGAAGTGTTCTCGACGACGCTGAGCAGATATGGGCTCGCGCCCGCGCCTAGCGAACTGGCCACGGCCTGCACTTCGTAGTCCCAATTGGGCCGCGATCCCGCCGGGTTTTCGAGCGTGCGGGCGAGACCGCCAAGCGGTGCGCGGACGATGCTCGGCCAATCAACGGCTTGGGATGCGCGCAAGCTCCGCACGGGCTGCACGCACTCCGCGGCGCCGGCGGTGGGCACAGCAAGGCGAGGCAACGGATCGGCGTACTCGGCAGCGACGGTCTTCTCAGGAACCCCAGCCACGTCGATGGAGGACTGCGCCCAGCGAATCGAGGCGGCCCAATGGGCCGCGAGGACCACCGAGCCGGCGATCAGCGCAAGCGCGCTCAGTGCCGCCGCGGCGAAGTTGGATCGATCGAGCCCCATTTCCTTGCTCGCTGCGCTGCTGCGTGCGCCGACTACTGGATCACCACATCCACGGTCGTGACATTGCCCGTGCTGACCTGCTGAGCGTTCACCCGCCCCTGCAGCGCGCCCTTCGTCGCCAGTACGTCGTAGGGGCCCGGATCGAGCCCGATCACCGCATAGCTGCCATTGGGCATGCTCCCGGTCGTGGCGACACTGTTGTTGGGATCGAGTTCACCTGGCGGCAGGATGTAAACCGTCGCGCCGTCAACGCCGATCTGCTGACCGTTGCCGTCGTCCTTAGTTACCAGGCCCCGGATCTCGCCGCTGCTGGACAAGTTGCAGGCCTTGATCACCGGCATCAACTTGTACGAGGTCGCGTTGAGCGCATCGTTGGCAGGAATCGGGTGAAACGTCTTGCTCAAGTCGAAGTCGAGCAACAGCGAAGTCGCAAGCTGGGACGAAACGTGAACGGCCGGCTGGATGAAAACTCTGAAGCCGCTGGTGCCTTGACTGGTGAGCGAAAGCGTCCCATTCGCCGTGCTGTAGATGTTTCCATTGATCAGCGTCAGCGAAGCACCCGAGACGATCAGTCTCATCTGCCGATAGTCGCCCACGGGCAGCGTGGCGTGCACCAGGGCGCGCGTCACTCCGTTCTGAAGATCGAGCAGATCAAGGTCGATGGGCGCGCCAGCGTAAATCGTCCTGAATCCGGAGCCGGCATTAGCATCCTCGTGGATGGTGATCTTGGTCACGGAAATGCGGGCCTGCGTGACCAGGTCGCGCGCGAAGGGCGCATCTGTCGCAAGCACGTCCAAGGTGCCTGAGGCAGCGGAGCTAGTGGAACCTCCGCCTCCGGAGCAGCCGATCAAGAGGAGCGTGAAGATGAGCAGAGCAGTCAATAGAGTTCGCATGCTGAATTCTCTCCACGGGCGAGCCGGATCAAGTTGAGCAGTCATCATATGTCGTGTTGCGAAAAAAGCGTCCTGGCGGCGTGAGGCTCCCAACTAGGCGCGGCGCGCGTCCTGCGATTGC
>JAYUOR010000767.1:0-6311 GCA_043760765.1 Planctomycetota bacterium
GCTTGCGGCATGCCAATCGCGATCCAGCCCAGTTCGATCAGCTTGCGTTGGCTGACGGTGCAATCGGGATTCGCAGCCACGAAAGCCGCGCAGCGTGCGCGGTCGGCGCCAGTCGGCCACCTGGCGTGCTCGTTTGCCATGACGATGATCTCAGGGTTGTCCATATCGATTTGAACACGCACATAGCAAGGCCACATCGAAGGATGCAAGTTGGTCGGGTGCCGTGGATCGAGCAGAGCCAGGTGAAATTCCTCGGGCACGCTGCCGTCGAAAACCGTGGGAGTCGACACGCGGTTGTAGTCGATGCAATCGCCCATCGGCCCCTGCCGTAGCCTTTCAACAGTTCGTTGGAACGCCGCGCTCACCCATGGCTCGTCAATGATCACGACGGAGCCCGCCTGCGCTGACGCCGGCTGCAAATCGAGCAAGTCCAGGCTTCTCTCGATGAATGCCATCACGGCGTCGAATTTGTTGTGCAGGTCGGGAGTCGGTTGCACGAAGGAGAACCCTCGTTCGCATCCACCCGGGGCACCGTTGCGCCAGTTCACGTCTCCGTGCAAGAACTTGACTTCGACATCGCGCTCGTAGATATCCCAGCTGTCAACGGGGTATTCGACGGGCAGCGCTCCGAGCCCGAGATCGCGCACGCCGTCCAGGATGCGGCGGAACTCGTCCTCGCTCAGATCGCACGCTCGATACAGCGGCACATCATCTCGATCGTCTGCATGACGCTGCCTGAACACGACTGCGCGGTAGCTGCTCCGGTTCCAGTCATAGGAAAAAGTTACGACGCGGTGGCGACTCGGTCCGACGATGCCGCCGTTGATTCCCTTGGTAAGCGTCAAGACGCTCGCTTGCAGCGGACGCCTGGCCGTTCTGCCTTTCCAGTTAGGCTCTGTCACGGAATAACAGATCCATTGCGCCGGCCCCCGCCGCCGCTGGCTGCGTTGCGCCTCCTCGGGAACCATGCAGGTTGCCTGCGTCGGCGCGCCTTGCCAGCGACGACGGTTGCTCGCCGAAATGGACCTGTTATTCCGTGACAGAGCCTTAGCCAGTTGCGGCGGCACCTGCAACCTCGCGCTTTCGCCACTCGTGGAGCTCACGTTGAACAAGCACCCATACGTGGAAGGACTCAAGCGTGCTGCGTAGAAGCCGGGGGGCAGCCCGATCGTCGACACTTCGAAGGAGATCGTGCCGTCCTCATTCCACTGAGCAATTCCGCGCGCTTTCCGAAAGCCCAGATCGGGTGCGCCCGGCAAGACACCGGCGATCTGGACCCAGAAGGCAGATTCGCCGGGCGCTGTCGGAGCGGCCGGCCAGTCTTCGCGTTCGCCCTGATCGAACACATCCGCAGGCACGGGCTTCAGTGCCAGCGTCTGGATGGTGGTCTGTCCGACAAATACATCGACACGCTGCTCAGCCAGCAACCGCGGTTTGCCGAGCGTCTTCAATTCGACTTGTACGTCGTAGCTGCCCGCCGGCAGTCCGTCGATGATCACATCGCCGGGCGCGCTGCCCAATCTCAGCTCGGAGTCGATGACCACTTCTCTCGCCTTGCGCGAAGCGTCGGTCACGAGCAAACGAGTGCAGAAAAACTATTGTGATTCGTCAATAGCAACTCGATCGCTCCGCCCTTGTGCAGCTCGACGCGCCGCGTGGATTGACCGGGTGCCGCGCACGGCGACTGCACACGCTCCCAAACGTAGCCCGGAGCGCTCACCCAGATGGAACTGCCCAGACGCAAGTCGACTCGATCGCGGATCCATGGCTCAGCATTCGCGAGATCAATTGGCGGAGGCTGTCTCGTGAACAGCAACTGCTGCTTGGGGTCGGCATGCAGAGACTCAACAGCGATCGGCCGTGGGCCTGTACTCGTGATCACGTCAATGCGCTCGAGCGGCAATTGAGTGTCAGCATCCGCGACCTCGAGCAAGAGGGGCGGCTTGGGCGGTGGGACGATCAACGCCAATTGCGCTGCGCAACCGGTCTCGAAATAGTCCTCCATGGGTGGCACCACCGGGCTGGGCAGGCGCCAGGCAAACCACGAGCACGCCAGCGTGAGGCACGCGAGGAGCGCGAGTTTGAAGTGATCGGTGGACATGAAAGGTCTTGGTGACGAGCGAACTCGCTCACTTCGATTCTTCAGCACGGCGATCTTGAGCCGTTCACGCGCACCGGGTCGGGTACGCCGCAGCCCCCAGCGCCTTCGGTAGTCCTACGCGATCAGGAGGTTGAAACTCTTATCCGGCCCCGGCGGCGCATCGAAGTCTTAGCGGCGCGACCAACCCGGCTCCTGGAGATGTCTACAGTTCGTACATCGGGCCGAAGTTCGCGTTGGTGTCGCAGATGACGATTCCGCCGTGCTTTTCGCGGGCATACCTCGCGAGCGCTGGGAACTCTGGACTCATCACGGAAGGATGACCACCTGAACCAAGTTCGAAAATGCGGCGCCGTTCGGCGCGGCCGGGGAACGGGTCAGGGATTGGAATGCGATCGTTTGTCCGATCCAGGCCGGGCCGCTTGGCAGGGTCCAAGGAAGGTTCGTCGCGGGTCCGGCTCCGACCGAAACGAGCAGCCGTCTGTGCGCGGTGGCGGGATTGAGTTCGAACTCGCCATAGAGCGTTGCGAGCGGAGCTACGTTGGGCTCGAACGCGACAAAGAGTCCGCTGCGAGCGCCTTGCCTGCCCCAAAATTCGAAGCTCGCCGGCGCCCCGCCATGACCGGACGTGAAAAGCTCCAAGGGCGCAAACTCGAAGGCTCCGACATCAGGCTGTTCCACGATGTCGAGGTTTCCGTCGATCGGCCGGAGGTGGCCGGCGAGGTCAACGACGCCCGCGGGTGTGGCCGGATCGCCGTGCTCGGCGCAGGGACTCGCCCAGCGCAGCCGGTAATCGCCGGCCGCGGGATCGACGAACGAGGGATCCGCCGCGAAGTTGCCGTTGATCCCTGCGAAGTCGCCGTCCTCGATGCACGAGTACGAAACCTGCGTGGATGGATCCACGGACAGGTCATCGCCGTTTCTCGCGACGATCGTGCTCTCCAATTGGATCTGCGTGCTGAGCACCCCAGTCGAGAGCGCTCGCACGCCGAATTGGCCGTTGTCCGCCAGCGTGCAGCGCCGCAGGGTCACGTTGATCGACGACGGCGGCGGGGCGAACTGAGCCGAGGTTCGCAGGCCGGCGCCGGTGTTCTTGGCGAACAGGCAATCCTCGAACACTCCTCCGAGTGCCTGTCCGTAAGCGTCGAACGACACGCCCGCATTGGCGTCGTGAACGAATCGACAGCGCTTGACATCCGCAGCCACCTGACGGCCCCCGAAGTAGAGGCCGAGATTGGTGCAGTCGAGTATTTCGCAGTCCAGAAAACGCGGCGAGTGATTCAATCCCGGACTGTACGCGTCGAACAAAAACCCGTTGACGCAATTGGAGATCTTGATTCGATCGAAAGTCGGCGACCAAGTGCCGGACGCGAACGTCGAATCGTTGTACCAGAGTCCTGTTTGCGCTGCGGTAATGCAGATGTCGACCAGCGTCGGGCTCATTTCGAAATCGCTCGAACTGAGCTCCAGCCCGTTCCCGTTCTGGGAGTGGATCGTGACCCCGCGCAGCTCCGTGTCGGGGCCAAACGTGTACGGATAAGACGGCAGCGACGAAAGGAAGACCACGCCCGAGGTGCTGGTGAAGTGGAGAATCGTCACGGCGCTTCCCATCTCGCCAACGACGCGCCAGCGCGGCCTCACATAGAAACCAGCCGCATTCAGATATGTGCCCGGCGCCAAGTGAATCGTCTCGGCCGCGCCGGTGGGCACGTGGAAGTTGGCCCACGCCAGAGTCCCCCACGCGGTCTGCGGCGTGGTCCCTGAATTCGCGTCGTTCCCGTGGACCGGGTCGACGTACCAGTCACCCGCGGCTGCATGACAGACGAGTGCGAGAAGCGCAAGCGGCACGGTGGCGAATCGCGACATTGGAATTGAGCTTCTGATCTTTAGGGCAACGAAACACGCAGGGCGAACCGGTCAGTTCCGCTCCGCGAAGCAGGGGCTAGTGCTGCGCGGCACGTCACTAGGATAGCACTGCGCGGCAAGTCGGCTACGCAATCCGCCACCGAAGTACCGGAACGTCGAAACCGTTCTCAGCGCGCGCTCCTGAAGACGCTGAGTTCATAAATCGACCAGTGGTACGTCGGATTCGTGCCGGTCTGCGTGATGCGGATCCAGCGCGCGGTCTGCAGCGGGAATCGGATCGTGGTGATGCCCGGTTGCCCGCGGCCGACACCGATCGGCGCGCTCCACCGCGCGCCGTCGTCGGAAACCGTGACCGCGTACTCCGCCGGCCAGTCCCACTGGGCCCAGGTGTTGTCGAGTTCGATCTGATCGAAGGACTCGCGTTGCTGCATGTCCACCTGAAACCATTGGCCCGCGTACTGCGTCTTGGTCATGTCGCGCCAGCCCGTCCAGTGGTCGCCATCGATCGCATTCGCCGCTGACCCGTCGATCGGAATCTTGTCGCCGCTGAAAAGGAATGAGCCGTCGGGCACCGAAGCCGTTGCGGCCCACTTGCGCGAGTCGAGCGGCACGAGAGCCTGCGCAGCCGGTCGCGGAGGTTTGGGTGTCTCGAGCATCAGCGCTCCGCGCGCAACGAAGTGCCATGCGCCGGGCGCGACGCGGAACTGGAGATATCCGCCTGCGGCCCCGCCCCACTCCAGCCCCGCGAGCTTGCCGCGAAACGCGCCGTCCCAGACGAGCGTGCCGTTGACCGCGATCGACTCGAGCTTCGTAAACGACGCTCGCGGAATGCCGACAATGGCAATCGTCGCGGCCGGTGAATCCAGGTCGAGCGAGTACTCGCTCGCGCTCTTCGAGATCGCGACTGCGACGCGGCCCTTGATCGAAGGCACGACTACCTTGATCGAAGTCAGAAACGCCTCCTTGGGCTTGACCTCGTACACGGACCAGCCCGGCTCGACGGGCCGGACACCGGCGATGTCCTGCGAAAGCAGCAGCGCCGGCGGATTCCAGCCGTGATTCAACGACGAACCTTCGTCGAAGGCGTTGAGCCACGACGCCCACCAGCGATCGTAGTGCTCCCAAAGCGTCGTGAAACTGCAGCCGATCATCGTGCGGTAGCGCGTGACCATGCGCAGCAACGCGCGATCCTGCTTGCCCATCTTGCACAGCGCCTCGAACACCCAGCGGTCGAAGAAACAACTCGCGTTGGTCGTCTTCGACAGGACGTTCGTGTAGATCGCCTCCCACTTGTCCGGGCCGGCGAGCCCGGCGTTGACCGCCATCGCATTGGCCCGGTCGTCCGGCGTCTTGACATCCGACGACTGGTAGTAGCCGCCCTTCCAGAAGCGTTCGTCGAAGGACTTCGCAATCGCGTCACGCCTTGAATCGATCAGCGGCAGATCCGCTTCGTGGCCGGTCGCGAGCGCTATTTTCCGCAGTGTTCCAAGATCGATATAGAGAAAACAGGTTTCGAGGATGCTCGTGTCCTTGCTGTCAGCGCCCCAGTCGAACCAGGTCTTCGGATTGCCCGTCTTGTAGGTTTCGAGCAGAAAGGTCTTCGTCGACTCGTAGACCGCCGCGATCGAAGCAAGATCGCCAGTGTGCTGGTAGTAGAACCACAGGCCGTATTCGCCGAGGAATTCCAGGTGCTGCCCGGGATAAAAGCCCGGCTCCAATTTCCGCAGCACGAGTTCCTTGCACAAACGGTGCGAGGCCGTGTCGAAGACGTAGAAGCACTGATTCAATTCCGGGGTGCCGTCGCCCCAGAAGCCGACGCGCTCGCGATCGGGGCAGTCGAAGAAATGCTCGCGCATGCACAGGTACGCGGTTCGCGCGGCCTTGCGCCAAAGGATGTTGAAGTCTTCGTCGTTGCACTCGAACGAACCGGCAAAGCTCGTGTCGTAGCCGGTTTCGCGATACTGAACGTCGATCACCTTCACTCCCGCGGGGATGGTGTAGATCGCGCCTTCGCCGCTGATCCAATTGCGCGCTTCGTATTCGCGCGTGCCCGCGTCCGTGGTCGCGGTCTCAGTCGGCGTCAGATACAAGACGAGCGGATTGGTCGAGTTGAATTTCAATTCCTGACCGGCCGGTGCCTCGAGCTTCACCCATGGTTGGAATTGACAGTTGTAGGGCAGCGCGCAGACGAGCTTCCAGCTCTTGTCCTCCGCGTGCGGCAGATCTTTGGAGACGCGCACGTAGGGCCGCAGGCCGTAGTCCTTGATACCAGTGCCGGCGTGAGGTGCTTGCTTCGAGTTCCCTGCGAGCAGCTTGCGCATGCCCTTGCCCAATGCGTCGCCGATCA
>JAYUOR010000768.1:0-2500 GCA_043760765.1 Planctomycetota bacterium
GCATGTGCGCGCCCGTGGCCGCGTCGACGGAAGCCACAAGTTCCTTGAGACGCGGATCGGGCGCGGGCGTGACGTGCGGGATCACGATCTCGCTCAGCAGCGCATCGACCAATTCCGAGCCCGTGCTCGCCGGCGAGCGCGGCCGCTGTGCGGCTTGCGCTGTGGCGCTGAGTAGGTCCTGCATCGTGAATGCCGACGTGGCTTCGGGCTTCTGCGCTACGACCGGGCCTTGACCCAGTTCCGCCGCGGCCGCGGCGAAGCTCTGGGGGTCCTCCAGTCGTCGGCGCAATCCGCGCAGTTCGGCGAATGCTGGCACGTTCGCGAAGAGGTGATCGGGATGAATCTGGTCGAGATCCCTGAAGGCGACTTCGATCGGCTCCGCGCCGGCCTTGCTAGGAATCCGAACGCGAACGGCGAGGCGTGCAAAGACCTCATCGAAGTCGTCCCTATCCACCGAGTGAGTGCGCCGGCGGTCAAGCTCCTCCGGCGCGTGGACCGCGCGACTACCGCGTCCACTGAAGTCGCCGAGCACCAGGATTCGAAACGGCGTGTTGGCCGTGGATGTCATGCGAGGCTCAGAATTGAAGGGAGTTCATCGAAGCGCAGCAGTGCAATGCCACGTTATCACCGAGGCCGCCAGCGAGCAGGGCTGGACCTGCAGTCGGGTGTCCTACGGAGTCATCGTACAGAGTCAATCTCCACTCCGAACTATTCGGTCCGGCACGCGAGTGGTAGGGAGCCGGAGTTCGCACTGCGGAACGATCTGGCGCGCGCCGCAAGGCGGAGGGTTCGGAGTGGAGCCTGATTCCCCACCCACTGTCTTCACGCCGAGGCGACTTCTCGCGACTTGCTCCTGCCCGCCGAGGCACGGTCAGCCAGGGCCCAGGCACGACGACCGCGCCGAAGCGGCCCACGGAAAAATCGCCGGGAGAAGGTCGCGCTCCGGCCCTGCGTCCGTTTCTTTCGGTAGTCCCCCGCGTGCGGGCTACATGTTCCACCTTCCTTAGGCGGACTCCGAAGACTCCCGGGAATCCCCCAAACCCCCAAGGAACAGCCATGCGCAATCTGGTGCTTTCTCTCCTGGCGAACTGCGTTCTGACGTGCCTCGCCGCCGTCCCGGCTCAGGCTCAGACCCTGTGGAAGGATCTGTCCGGCCCCGGTCCGGTAACACTTTTCACCAACAACATGAACGATGGCTACAGCTCCTCACGCGGCACGGTGTTCACTGCCAACACCGATATCCTCCTGACAGGCGCCAGCCTCTGGACGAACGAAATCAACGGTTCGCCCATCTCCGCTACTTGGCGGCTGTACCAAACCACGACCTATCCCGGGGGCAACGTCAACAACATCCTGCTCTCGACCGCGAACGTCGTTTGGAACTTCGATCTGGGCAGGGACTTCTACGAGGTCGTTTTGCCCTCGCCCGTGAGCCTCACCGCGGGCACTCGCTATCACATCGAAGTGCAGTACGCGCAGGCGGCGGAGGAGAATCTGTTTTACCTATTCAATCTCGGCAGCAACAACCTCGGACCCGTCACAGTTGAAGACGGCACCTTGGGTGGTGACACCAGCAACGGGGTCATGCCGCTGATCCGACTTCACAGCCTTGCTCCGGCTCAGCCCCTGAACTTGCCTGGTCCGAGCGCCTTGACGCTGTTCAGTAGCAACACCAACGATGGTTACAGCGCCGCGCGCGGCACGGTCTTTTCCGCCAACGCCGACTTCAGAGTGACGGGCGCCAGCCTGTGGACGAACCCGATCAACGGTATGCCCATTTCCGCGACCTGGCGGCTATGGCTGACCACCGGCTATCCCGGCAATGTCAACAACGTCCTGCTGAGGACCGCAAACGTGACCTGGAATGCCGATCTTGGCGCAGCTTTCTACGATGTCATATTCCCCTCGCCCGTGGATCTGAACGCCGGCCTGCGGTATCACATCGAGGTGCAGTACAACGAGTCGGCGCAGGAAAACTGGTTCTATAACTTCGATCTCGGCAGCAACAACTTGGGACCGGTCACCGTTGAAGACGGCACCTTGGCCGGTGGCACCGGCAACACGGTCATGCCATTCATTCGACTTCGAACCAACCTGAACTGCGGGACCCCGGTCAACTATTGTGTAGCCAAGGTCAACTCGCTTGGTTGCACTCCCTCGATCGGATTCGCAGGCACGCCCAGCGCGACATTCGGCGCAGGCTTCACGATCATTGCGAGCAACGTGATCAACAACAAACCGGGACTTGTGCTCTACAGCAACACCGGCCGAGCTTCGGTTCCCTTCCTAGGGGGAGTGCGCTGCGTCAACACGCCTCTCAAGCGGTCGATCCCGATTAATTCGGGCGGAAATCCTCCGCCGAACGACTGCTCGGGCGTCTACTCGATCGATTGGAACGCCTTCGCGTTCGGCGCGCTCGGCGGCACGCCGGCGGCCTATCTGCGCGTTCCCGGCACTACGGTAGATACACAGGTTTGGGGCCGCGACCAAGGCTTCCAGG
>JAYUOR010000769.1:0-2497 GCA_043760765.1 Planctomycetota bacterium
ATGCGGCGCTCGCGCGCGCCTTTCCTGAGGCGGACGCTATTGCGCTGCGAGTCGTCAGCCTGAGCGACGTCCAGCGCGCCGCTCTCAAGCCGCGCCTGCGCGCACGAGCCGCGCCGAGGTTGTGGACCTGTCGCGAAGCGCGCAGTCATGGCGAGTTGCTCGGCCGCGCCATCGTCGAGGACGTGATCGGCAAGTCCTTGCCGATCACGTACCTGCTGATCCTTGCGCCCGACAATCATGTGCGCGCGGTCGAGATTCTGGACTACCGCGAATCCCACGGCGGCGAAGTTCGTCGCGAGAAGTGGCGCGCACAGTTCGCCGGCCTGGGAGCGAGCGACCAGGTCAAACTCGGAAGCGACATCAAAAGCATCGCGGGGGCGACACTCTCTTGCCGTGCGCTGACCGACGCCGTGCACGACGTGCTGGCGATCGCGCAAGCGGTTTTTTTCCCGGTTGCGGAGCCTGCGTCCGCACCGGCAACGGTTCCAGCGGCCCGTTCCAGCGGCGAGGAGAGCAGCGCAGTATTTCGGCGGACTCAACTCCTGATGGGCACCCTGCTGGAGTTGCGCTGTGTGGCTGGCGATCGGGCAGCCTTCGATGCAGCCGCGGACGCAGCCTTCAAGAGGGTCGCCGAATTGGAGGCGCTCTGGTCGACCTGGATTCCGCTGAGCGAGATTTCGCGACTCAACGCCGCCGAGCCGGGGTCCTGGTGCGCGCTTTCCCCCGAGACCTGCGCGCTGCTGTCGCGGGCCGGACAGCTGCGCAGCGCGAGCGACGGCGCCTTCGCCATCGAGAGCGGGCCGCTGACCGAACTGTGGCGGCAGGCTGAGCGCGAACAAAGCGAGCCCACGGCCCCACAGCTCGCGCAGGCGCGCGAGTCTTCGCTGCGCGGCAGCATCGAATTCGACGTCGAACATTCGCGCGCGCGGAAGCAGATGATGAGTGCGCGCCTCGATCTGGGCGCGATCGGCAAGGGCGCCGCCCTCGACGAAATCGCGCGCGAGTTCCGCGCCCGAGGCCTCTCGCGGGCCCTGTTCGACTTTGGTGGTCAGCTGCTCGCGCTGGACGGCCCGCGTCCCGGTGCGGGCTGGCCGGTGGAGCTGCGCGATCCGCGCCCAGATGCCGTCCGCCCGCTATGGGAACTTGAACTGGAATCCGCTTCGCTCTCCACGAGTGCCGACGATCAACGTGGCCTGTTGGTCGCCGGCCGGCGCTTCAGCCACATCGTGGATCCAAGAAGCGGCATGCCCGCGCAGATCCTTTGGGCAGCATGCAGTCTGGCCCCGACTGCAACCGACGCGGACGCCTGGTCAACAGCGACGTTCGTGCTCGGTCACGAGCAGGGGGCAGAGCTCGCGGCGCGAGCGGGCGTGCGCGTGCTCACGCTGAACCTCGCGGGCGAACTCCGCGCTTCCAAGGGGTTCCCCGGACACGCGAGCCCCCCATGACTCGACTGCTGCGTCTTACGTTCCTCGGCGTTGCAGCGATCAGCTCGGCAAGCGCGCTCGTGTTCGTGCTGCTGCGTTCGTTCGTGAAACCGGACGGCGATTTCAGCAGCTTCGGCCACCCCGCGGAACCCTGGGCGCTGGATCTGCACGTGGTCAGTTCAGTCGCGCTGACCCTGATCCTTGGCATCGTGTTCGGTGTGCACGTCGCGCCGCGCTGGGCATCCGAAAGACGCGCTCGCGCGAGCGGCGCGACTCTGATCGCACTGGCCGCGCTGATGATCGCAAGTGGCGCGCTGCTGCCCTGCGCTGCGAACGAAAGCCTTCGTGCGGCCGTATCGTGGGCCCACGGACTCTCCGCAGCGGCCTTCACCCTCGCGATCCCTTGGCACCTCTTGCGCGTGCGAGCGGCGAAGCGGCAGGCCGACTTTGGGACGCAGCGAAGCAGCGGTCAGGGCAACGGCTCGCTGCGACGCGCACCGACACCGCGCTCCAGCACGTCCGCCGCGGCATGCCAGCCACTCGTGCGTCGGTAGCTCTCCTGCACCCGATGCAGCATCTGATAGCGCGCTTCACGCGAGCTCGCGTAGCCCTGAAGGAAGCTCGCGCACAGTCGCGCCGCGCGTGGAACGAGACCGGCACGCTGCATGCGCTCGACGTGGCGCCACAGCCGGCTCAGATTCTGCACGCGATCATGCATTGAAAGCCCGTGCACGAATCTCGAGCCATCGAGATCGACGATCCACAGCTTCGGCTCGCCGGTCTCGAGCGACACGGCATCGACGAGCACATTGCGCAAGGTCAGGTCGGCGTGCACGAATTCGAACTCGTGCAGGCGCGCGACGAGCGCTCCGAAGGCTCGCGCGCAGGCGCGCTCTGTGGACGGTGAGAGCGCGCCGCTCGCGCTGCGCAAGAGCAACGTCCCCAGATCCAGTGAGCCCTCGATGCGGCGCGAAACCAATTCGAGTTCCCAGGTCCCGCCGACGTTGCGCCTGGCGCGGGCCGCCACGACCTCCGGCACGCGGATGCCGAGTTCGCTCAAGCGGCGGGCC
>JAYUOR010000770.1:0-6288 GCA_043760765.1 Planctomycetota bacterium
GTGATCACGTCGAGCTTCCCGTCGCCGTCCAGATCTGCGATCGCCGCATCCGAGGGAGCTTGCACAGACATGGCGAGGATTGCCGGCGCGCCCAGCCCGCCCGGGCCGCTCAAGAAGACCAGCAGGCCATCGGGATTGACATGGGCAGAAACGACATCGCCGCGACCGTCGGCATTGAGATCCCCGATCGCAAGACTCAGCGCCCCCCCGTTGCTCAGGAAACTCGTGGTGCCGTTGAAGGTCCCCGTTCCAGTGCCGTACCGGAACGTCGTAATTCCCACCCCAGCTCCATTCGGCCCACCGCTCACCGCCATGTCGAGGCGTCCGTCCCCGTTGATGTCGCCCAGGGCCAGTTCCGTGGGTAGAAAGTTCTGGCTGTAGCTGGCGCCCGCGCTGAACCCAGCCTGACCGCTGCGCAGCACGACCTGGACCAGGGGCGAACTCAGGCGCGTGACGACTAGGTCACTGCGACCGTCTCCATTCAGGTCGCCGACCGCGATTGCGGCGGGCTGTGCCCCAACGCTGAGCTGTTGTCCCTGGAAAAGACCGTTGCCGCCTGGAAAGGCGGAGCAGAGGCCTGTGATCAGCAGCGAGCCAGCCGCTCCTAGAAAATGCGCGTCACCATAGGATCAATTCTCCAGAAACCGACCTGCCTTGGGCTGCTTCTCGATCACCACAGCTACCTTAGACGAGTCGCCGGGTTTCAGCTCCCCCCATGTACTGAGCCCGCGCGTTTCTGCGCATATGGCGTGGCCCGAGAGCACAACCCGGTCGTGGATTCCGCCAGCGGCTATGGCTAGAACAAGGACGCGAGCTCAACGAGCCGCAACCTATGAACGACTACGAATCCGAAGGTCCCAGCTGGGGCCTGGTGTTGATCCGACTTGGCGTGGGCGCGATTTTGGCCACCGCGGGCTGGCAGAAAATCCTGGGCGGAATTGGCGGGGACATGGTGCTCGCGACCAAGCAGCGCGTGGCCGACGGCCCGGTGTGGTTCGAGACTTTCATGAACACGGTGGTCTA
Organism: Planctomycetota bacterium; assembly: GCA_043760765.1. Classification (GTDB taxonomy): domain Bacteria; phylum Planctomycetota; class UBA1135; order UBA1135; genus JADJQU01. Next base: position 1,024 of record JAYUOR010000770.1, read on the forward strand.
TCCGTTTCCGGAAGCCTTCGCGCAGCTGATCCAGTGGGGCGAGCTGGTCGGCGGGATCGCGATGTTCCTCGGCGCGCTGACGCGGCCCACGGGCGTGGCTCTCGGTCTGATGTTGATGTGCTTCTCGCTCGCGGGGCCGATGGAGCAGATGCAATACGCGCTTTTGCTCGCGCTGTGCTCGTTCGCCTGCTCGCTTTCGCGCGCCGGCCGACGTGTGGGACTCGACGCGATCCTCGACGGGCACTTCCCGGCCTGGATCAGCTGGACGCGCGCTGCGGCTTGAGCATCTCGAGCAGCGCGACGACCAGCTTGTCGATGCCTGTCGCGACGTCCGAGATGCGCGCGTCGTACATGTAGGCGGGCGTACTCACGATGCGCTGTTTCGTGTCGACCACGCACTGATCAACGGCGCATTCGACACCCTCCTGCCCCATTTCGCGCAGGATTTTGGACATGGCCGGATCGCCGCCGAGCGTCAATCGCGCGGACTGGCCGTTGTCGCGCAGCACGGCAGCGACGATCGCAGGCGCGATGCAGATCGCGGCGATCGGTTTTTTCGCGTCGTGCATGGCGAGCACGAGGCGCGCGAGGTCGGCGTGAACCACGGCCTTCGCTCCGGCGCTCTCGAAATCGCACAGCGTCTTCGCTGCACCGTATCCGCCGGGCATCAACAGCGCGTCGAAGTCACCGGCGCTGAGCTTGGCGAGATCGACGATCTTTCCGCGGGCGATGCGCGCGGCTTCCGTCAGCGCGACACGACGTTCCTTCTGCGCGGCACCGCTGTGGTGATCGACCACGGCGAACTTCACCGCGGGAGCCGCGATCGTGACCCGGAACTTCGCCCGATCGAGCGCGGCCAGGGCCAGGACCGACTCGTGGATCTCGCTCCCGTCGAGGAAGCCGCAACCTGAAAGAACGACGGCGACGTGAAACATGGTTGCCTCGGCGGTCAATCGATCTGGCGCACGCGGATGTCGCCGTTGACGATCAACTGGCAACCCAGCCGGGCGCCTTGGATGCTGGTGCACATCTCCAGCGTCTCCTCTTCCTCGCTGGTGAGCGGGTTGACCTTGTCGGCACCGACTTCGAGCACCAGCCGGCAGGTGCCGCAGCTCCCGACTGTGCAGCCAAAATCGTGGGGCAGGCGGTTGTCCTGGCAGAAGTCGAGGAACTTCGCCCCGACGGGGACTTCGTAGGTCTTGTTGTTGGAGGCGAGGGTGATCTTCGGCATGGGGGCAAAGTGCAAAGGGTCGCGGATCGAAGCGAGGACTTTAGGCGCGCGGCGCGGATTGGCAAGCTAGAGCACGTGGATCCAGCCGTGGAAAAAATTCGTGACGCAATTCAGCCCGCGGCCACGGCCCAGGGCCGGCCTCGCGCGTCCGTGGGCGACTTCACCCAGCCAGGCGGCCACCCCGGCTTCGGCAGCGGCGCCTGGGTCTGGCTCCTGCGCCACGGCGAGGTGCACGAGGACTGGCAGGGCCGGGCCTACGGCGGCATGGACGTGCCGCTTTCCATCCAGGGCGAACTCGATACACAGGCGGCAATTGCGGCTTTCTCCAAGCTGCCCTTCGAGCGCGTCGTCAGCTCGAATCTCGTGCGCGCCCACCGGTTGGGCAGCGGCATCGCCGCGGGATCTGGCGCGCCATTGACGGTCAGCCTCGGTCTCGCCGAAATCCAGCGCGGCACCTGGCAGGGCATCCCGATCGCCGATCTCTCCCGCGACCGCGGCGACGAGCTGGCCGGCTTCTACGAGGACCCCTGGAACTACAACCGCCACGGCGGCGAGACTGACCGTGACGTGCTCGTGCGCGCCTGGCCGCAACTTGAGGGCGCAGTTGCCAGCGGCGCGAAACTGATCGCGGTCACGTGCCACTACAACGTGGTGCGCGTGCTGCTCTCGCGCATGCTCGGACTCGAGCCGCGGCTCTCGTTTCGCCTGCGCATCGATCTTTCAGGAGCCTGTCTTCTGCACGACGGCCCCGCGGGCTGGCGATTGTTGCGCGCCAACGTCAAGGCACCCACGCCGTGGCCACCCAGCCACTGAAGTGCCTGTTCGTCTCGCCGGTCGTACCCTGGCCGGCGGACAGCGGCGGACGTGTGCGGACGTTTCAGTTGCTCGCGCAGCTTTCCGCCAAGGCCGAAGTGCATCTGCGCGCCGTGCACGAGTCGCCGGCGGCCGCGGCGGGTCTGCGCGAGCTCGAACGCCACTGCGCGTCGGCGAAATCGTTCGAGCGCGCCACTTCAAGCCCGTGGATGCAGGCGACGCGGCCGAAGTTGGAACGCTGGTTTTTCTCGCCTGCGCTCAATGAGGCGCTCGCCGAAGAACTTTCGCGCGAACGCTTCGATCTGGTGCATCTCGATGAGATGTTTCTGGTGCGCGCCCTGCCCGCGAAGCTCGCCACGCCTGTGATCGTGCACCACCACAAGCTCGACACGGATTTCTACGCGCGTTTGCCCGCTGGCCGGGCGCTCTTTGCGGCCTTCGAGCGCTTCAAGTTGCGCGGACTCGAGGCCGAAGCCGCGCGCAGGCATCGCTATCACGTCCTGACCAACGCCGCCGAGGCGCGCGAACTCGAGCGTCGCTATCCGTCGATCGAAAGCGCCGTGGTCGAAAGCGGCTTCGATCCAGAGGCCCTTGCGCCCACGGGCGAAGCACGCGCGCCGGAGCAATTGTTGTTCCTCGGCAGCCTGGACTATGCGCCCAACATCGACGGCCTCGCCTGGTTCGTGCGCGAGGTCTTACCTGCAATCGTGGCGAAGCGGCCCGGCGTGTGCCTGAACGTCGTCGGGTCAGGTTCGATCGATGCCGTGCGCGCTCTCGCAGGAAGAGGAATAGACCTGCTCGGGCGCGTCGACGATGTGCGGCCAGAACTCGCGAGAGCCAGCGCGCTGGTCGTTCCGCTGCGGATCGGCGGTGGGACACGGCTGAAGCTCGTCGAAGCCATGGGTATGGGCACGCCGGTCGTCAGCACGCACATCGGTGCCGATGGACTGGTCTTCCGCGACCCGGAGCATCTTTGGCTCGCGGACAGCCCCGCGGACTTCGCGGCGCGCACGCTGGAAGTGCTGCGCGATCCTTCGACGGCGGCGCAGCGCGCGCGGCGCGGACGGGAACTCGCGCTCGAGCGCTACACCTGGGGTCAGCTCGCCGGAAAACTGCTCGCGGCCTGGGAACGCGCAGCCGGGGCCTAGAAGAACCGCTGCCACCAGCGCCGGTGCGACGGCTTTACGTTCTCGACGCAAGCCGCTTGCGCCGTGGCCCGATCGCTGCCCAGTTCGAAACACAGCCCGGGCTCGCGGCCAAGTTGCGTGCGCACGAGATCGACATAATGGCGCTCGAGCTCGAGGGCCAGCGCGTGCACGCCGCGCAGATTGGCCGCCGGTTGCGGCGCGCGCTGGGCAGCAGGCAAACGCAAGAACTCGGCCAATGCGTTCTGCCACGCGGCAGGATCGCCGGCGGGCAGCAGTCGCACAGCGGGATCGTCGCGCAGATCGGCGAGTCCACCGCGATCAGAAGCGAACACGAACAGGCCCGCCGCGCGCGCCTCGCGTGCGGAGAGACCGAAAACTTCGTTCCACAGGGACGGCACGCAGACCAGATCGAGCCGCGCCAGAATTCGCGCGAGATCGTCGTGCGCATACTCGCCGTGCAACTCAAGCCGAGCATCGGCCGCGGCAAGCCGGCGCAGGCTCTCGGCGTAACTCCGATCGCCGTGATAGTCGCCGAGCGCCCCGTGGACTTCGATCGCCAGGGCAGCATCGGGAAGCGCCAGCGCCTCGCGCGCGAATTCGAGCACGCCCTTCGACGGTTGCGCGCTGCCCAGGATGCCGACGCGCAACTTAGCATCGTCCCGCGCAGTCGCGCGCCGCGCGGCTTCCACATTTTCGAAGAGATCGTGCGTGTCGACGCCATTGGGCAACACTTCGATGCGCCCGGGCGGAACACCCGCACGTTCGTAGACCTCGCGCGCGGAATTGGAAGGTGCGAAAAGGCGCGCGGGCAGCGCAAGCATCTCGAGCGAGTGCGCGCTGCGCGCGTTCGCAGCTTCCACGTCCGTCAAGACCGCTTCGCCGCGCGGACCGCGCTTCTCGCCTTGCCGCGACGGCATCAAATGCGGCCAGGTCGCCGACAGGCAGGCGGCGCAGGCACTGGCCACGACCTCTTCGCAGACGACTCCGTCGTGGCGCAGCATCTGACCGCGCGGACACAGCAACCAGTAGTCGTGCAGCGTCAGGCAAAGCGGCCGGCCCATCTCGTGGATCGCTTGCAGCAGGCCCGCGCCGAAGGCGCTCGCGTGGTGCACGTGCACGATGTCGCAGGGCTCTTCGGCCAGCCAGGCCATGACCGCGTCGTCCGCCGCGCGCCGGACGGCGAGGTCGGCAAGCGCAAGCTGGTCGTGATAACGATAAGCCACGCGTCGCACGCGCACGCCCGCGCAAATCTCGTCGCGCGAACTGTAGGGCGGATTCTCGCTCCGTGCATCGATGCACAGCACGTGCACGCGATGGCCGCGGCCCAGGAACTCGCGCGCCAACTGAGCCAGATGCGTTTCGATTCCGCCGACGTCGGGCGCAAAGCCCATGCTGACAAAACCGATGTCCAGGCCCTCGTCGCGCGCGCGCTCCCCAAGCTCGGCAAGCCCCGGCTTCATGACCTGCCGGCAAGGGCACTGGCCTTGCGCTCCAGGGCTCTGGTATAGAGACCGACGACGCGCGCGACGTGCTCGGCGTAGCCGATCGGTTGCGAGGGCGCATGCCGCGGCGCGATGCGGCCGAGGATCAGCGCGCGCAGCAAGTCGGCGAGTGCCGCGGCGTCGCCGGCAGGAAACAACGCGCCGTGCACACCCGGCTCGATGATCTCGGAGAGTCCTGGAACATCGCTGGCGATCACGGGAATTCCGGCGGCGCGGGCTTCGAGCGCGGAAAGCGGCGCGTTTTCGCGCCACAAGGAAGGCACGACGACACACGAGAGTCCCGCAAGCGTGTCCCCCACCGCGGTCGATTCGAAGGCCGGCGCGATCGAGACACGCGCACTCTTGGCGCGCGCGCGCAATCGCTCTGGATACAGACGGTGACGGCCGTCGACGCCTTCGCCGTAGAGCACGACGCTCCAGGGTTCCACCGACTCCGGCAGTCGCCGCTCCATGATGTCCACGGCATCGAGCAGCACGTGCGGCCCCTTGTGCGGCGCGAATTGCCCGAGGAATCCGATGCGCACAGGCTTGGGCGGCGGACGCGTGCGCGCCGCGCTCAGGGGTTCGGCAT
>JAYUOR010000771.1:0-2494 GCA_043760765.1 Planctomycetota bacterium
CTGCCGTCATTTCCAGGCACCGTCGAAGCCAAGTGCCTTCTTCCCGCCGACGATCAAGTCCACGCCGATATCGAACGGTTCTTCTCCGGGATGCAAGGACATCCGCGCGATGGAATGCCCCGCGGGCACGGGCACGCTCAGGCGCGTTCCCTTTTTAATGCCATTGCAGAAGACGATCACATCGTCGCAGAGGACCTGCAGATTCCCGTACGGCAACGGCCCATCGTAGGAGACGCTCAGCACCGCACCGGGCACGACGCTGATTTCCAGGTCGACCCGCTGCTCACCCGGGACCAGCGCGATGCGATTCACGAATCCGACTCCGCCGCGCGGCGTCCGTGCGCTCAGCGCATACAGCGCCGGTGCAAGTCCGCGAATCTCGAAGCCCTTCTCGACAGATGCGTTCGGCATCGTCACGAAGGACTGCACGCCTGCCTGGCCTGGGAGCGGAGCCAGAACCAGCTGTGCCGCTACGGACTCGCCGGTCGCGGCATCGACTACGCGGCCAGAGATCGAGCAACCCGCTTCCAAGCGCAGCACGACATCGCTTGCTCCGCTGCGAACGACGGCCTCCTGCGAAGGAGCCAGCTGAGTCCCAGCGTGGAGCCCCAGCGCGCCCGCGCGGAGGCTGTAGCTCCCTTCGACGAGGGGGCCGAGGATGAAAGAGCCATCTGGTTCACTGCGGGTCAGCAGCATTGCCTGGTCGTCGACCTTCGAACTCATGATAATCACGCCCGCGACCGCTTGACCGGCGGAGGATTCGACTCGCCCACGAATCAGGAGGTCCCTGGTGATCTGAACGTCGATGCGCACCTCGCCGCGGCCCGCATCAATCTCGAACACCTGCGCGAAAGTGGCCGGCAACCCGCTGCGCCAGACTCCGCCTTGACCACGACCATCGGCGGGGCCCAGCCACCACGATCCTGTGGGCACATCCACGATCTCATAGGTCCCGTTGGCAGCGCACGTCGCCTTGCGGCGCCCCTCGGAATCACGCATCTCGAGGAAAAAGGGCCGGGTCATGCGTGCCGGTTGCAGCCAGATCTCCTGTCCGGCCGCCGGCCTCCCATCAGACTCGGTCGCGACACCGAACACTCGGCAGCCAGACCCGATACGCCAGCTGAGTTCGCGGACTTCGCCGGGCTGCAGCACGAGCGCGGCTGGCTCCCGTCTCAAAAGTTCTCTTCCGCGCGCCGCGGATAGTTCCAGGCCTGCGCGCGGCGGCAGATTCGCGAGCACAGCGATTCCGTCGGCACCGGTGTTCGCGTGAAAAAACTCATCTGCGTCCGAATCTGGGTTCAACTGCCCGAAATACCCGGGTTGAAGCAGGCGATAGCTCGGGACCCTCGCAGTGATGCTCGCCCCTTCGATCGGCCTGCCCGCCACGTCGAGAATCTGCACGCGCAGGGTCGCGGGTCGTGAGAGCTCGACCTCGAACGCGGTTGCCGGAGCCTCGTGGGCCGCGCTCGGCAAGACCAATACACTCGCATATCCCGCCGCATCCAGCGTCAACGCGGCGTGGTTCCAGCTCTGCACGAGCACTTCGAATCGTCCGTCGCTGTCGGTGCTGTGCTTGCGATTCGCCTCATCGGGAATGGCCCCCGAGCGAATCGTGACCAGCGCGCCCGAGACGGGTTCGTGTGAAACAGCGTCGACGGCGCGCCCATGGAACACGAGATCCACTGCCGAACGCAGTTCCAGCACGAGGTCGCGAGTCTCGCCCGCGGGGATCGCGTCCACGTCGACTTGCACGAATTCGGTGCCGGCTACCGCACCTGCGCTCCTGACGCGACAGGCCATGTTGGCCTCGACCTCGATTTCCGAGAATCCATCCGCTGCGCTGCGTGGACACTCGTTGAGAGTCGCGTGCGAGCCTTCAATGAATTTGAACGAAGCGCCCGGCCTCGCCGTTCGGGGTTCTGCAATCACTCGCACGCCAGAGAGCGGCTTGCCGTTCTCCTTCGACACGGTGCGAACGCGCAGTAGTGCGGTCGAAGGCGTCGCGGCGACCGGCGCGATGTCGACCGGAGTTCGAGTCGCTTTGCTCGACGAAACCTGCGATGGCGCGGCGGGATCCTCGCCTCCCGCGTGGGGCGGACTCACGAGTGTCACGCTGTTCGAGGCGCTAGGTGCTGGTCCCCGAGTCCCCGCCCCTTCGCTCGTGTTCCATTTCCAGACGCCGACGGCGACAAACGCCATGGCACAGACAGTGATCAAGACTTTGCTCGCGGTACCCATGATCCAAGCTCCCGTGATTCCTGCCGCGCCCTTGAGAGCGATGGATGCGCCGCCGCGCGAAACGACCAGCGTCAATGCCGAATGCCACGTCTCGCGTCTGCCGCCGCTGCGCCGATCGAGGTCCACGCGCAATAGTTCCAGGGCTTTGGCAATCCGCCAGCGCACGGTGTTCGCGTTCACGCCCAACGTCGCTTCGATCTGCTTGGAATCGAGCCCGCGGAAATAGCGCAGCACGATCGTCGTGCGCAGCGGTTCC
>JAYUOR010000772.1:0-6278 GCA_043760765.1 Planctomycetota bacterium
CCCACAAGGACGGCGTGGCGAGCCCCGGCGGCGAGGAAGCGAGCGAGATCTCGAGCCCGGTCTACGGGAAGAGCGCCAGCGCCGGCTTCGAGGCGACCACCTACGGCTACCGCCGCGCGGTCCTGGCCGCCCAGTTCGCCGAGTTCCTGCGCCGCAGCGTGCATGCTCGTGGTGATTCGCTCGACCAGCTGATCGCCGATGCGCAGAAACTGGCGAGCGAAAAGAACGACCCGGAAACCTCCGAGTTCGCCGACATGGTCGTGAAATCGAGGGCCCTGCTCGATCAGGAGCTCTCCAACTATGGCGAGCTGCAGCAGCGCCTCGACCGCCTGCGCCACATCTCTTGGGAGAGGGCGCGTCTGGAATCGATGCAACGCGAAATCGACCGCGCCCGCCTGGCGCAGATGGACACCGAGATCGCCAGCCTCGAGACCTCCCTGCGCGAAGAACTCGACCGCCGCCGCGTGAAGTAGCGCGGAGTCGGCGTACGGGTCAGGCTCCACTCCGAACTATTCCGGCCGGCGTGCGGGGTACCCCGCGCGTCGGCCGGAATAGTTCGGAGTGGAGTCTGACTCCGTACGTCCGTAACCTGACGGCGGCATGCGCAGCCTTTGTTCGTTAGTTGGCTTGGGGCGGACTCGGTGCCGCGGTGGAGTGCACTTCGGGCTGCTAGCGAGCCTGTGTGGGATGCTCTTCGTCGTTGCGATCTTCCTGCGCGGCATCTCGGCTCCGCCGCGGATCGCACCGGAACTGCGCAGCGAGCGGCCGGTGTTGGCCTCGCCGCTGCAGTTTCTCGGGCCCAGCGGGCTTAAACGAATCGTGGAGCTTGCGGCTCTGCTTCCCGAAGCACTGCGCGAACCGTGGACGCGCTCGACGGTGGGACTGCACGCACTCGCCGATTGCCCGAACACGCTCGATTGGCTCGCGACTCCGCGCGGGCAGGAATTCGAACGTGTGCTCGGCGAACTCGAACGCGGCGACTCGACGCAGGGACTGGCGGCGCTCGTGCTGCTCGTCGATCTCGCGCGCCATACGAAGTGGGCGCCGAGCGTTTTCCTCGGGCCGGAACATTGCGAACGGCTCGGCGACCTGCTGCAAACTTGGTTGGCGCGTTTCGCCGAAAGATCGAGCGACGACGTGATGCTGCACGAGCCCGCGCTCGCTGCGACGCTCTTGTACGCGCGCACGATGCGCGCGGCCTATCGTTCGCCGGCCTTCCGCCGCAGCGAAGCGCCCTATGCTCGCTCGCGCGCGTTCATGCGCGATGTCTGCGGTCTGCAGGCCAAGACCCAAACCGAGTTCGGCCGCGCCTTGCAAGCGCGCTACCCGCGCGCGTTCATGGGACTTCTGGAGGCTGACGACTTCCTCGCTGGAGCCGATGAAGAAGCGCGACTCGCCTTCCCCGATATCGATGGAGCGTGCGGCAAGTGAACGCGGAGCGTCAACTCGCCTTCGCTTGTTTGCTGATCGCCATCGGCGGCTTGCTGCTCGCGTTTCAACTCGACGCTGACGGTGCAATCGTGGGTACCGGTTTCGCGCCGCTTGGCATCGGCGCGGTGGTCGCGCTCGCGGCGACCTTGCTCGCGGCCAGAGGCCGCACGAGCCTGCCGCGCGACGGACTCGACGTGCTTTCGATCGCGAGCGCGTTCCTAGGACTCGCTTTCATCGTCGCCGGCGTGCTGGCGCCCGGCGGCAGCTGGTTGTTCTTCGAAGTCCTGATCTTGCTGTGGTTGCTCACGCGCCGAGGACCTGAGGAAAAATCAAACGGCCCGATTCTGACGCCCGGCGCCTGCGTCGCGCTGACATTGATGCTGCTGCTGCGACTGTGGATCGCTTATCAGGGCAGCGAACATCGCTGGCAGTTGATGGAGATCTCTGTCCCGATCCTCTCGTCGATTCCATGGAGCGTGCTCGATCCGATCAAGACGATTCAACTCGGCTCGTTCGATCCGACCGAAATGGGTTTGCCCGCGACGGGCATGCGATTCGGACCGACGTTGGCCCTGTGGTCGTGCGGGTTCGCCTCGGTGGCGAGCGGTCTGATCTGGCGCGCGCGCGCGGCGTTCGAGTTCGAGAACGATCGCATCCACGGCACGATCCAAACCCTGCCCCATTCACTTGCGCGGCTGGTCGAGCGCCTGATTCCCGAAGAGGATTGGAAGCGCCTTGGCCTGCACGGTCTTTCGGAGCGTGTGCGTTGCAAGCGCATCGAAGCCCTGGTCGAGAAGGAAATGCGCGCGCGCCGCGAATTCGATCACCTGGTGCGCCAGACGCCCTTCCTCGAACTGCCGATGTCCAATCCGTTCGCGACTGGCATCGAGAGCGCGATCCAGGGCGAACCTCCGAAGCTTGATTCGCGCTGAACAAGGTTCTGGGGCTGGGACGTTACCATGCTTGTATGAAGCCTCGCTCCTGGATTGCCTGCGGCGCTTTCGCCATGTTCTTGGCGATTGCCTGCGGCGCCTTCGGTGCCCACGCGCTCAAGGCGCGCATCGACGCCGAGCATCTTGCGATCTGGAACACGGCCGTGCACTACCACGCATTGCACGCATTGGCGCTCGTGGCCTTCGGCATTTGGCGCGAGCGAACACCCGGCGGCAGTCTGCCGGCCTGCGCGCTGCTCGTCGGCATCTTCCTGTTCTGCGGTTCGCTGTACGGACTCGCACTCGGCGGGCCTGCGTGGTTGGGTCCCGTGACGCCGCTAGGTGGAGTCGCGTTTCTCACGGGCTGGCTTGCACTCGGCGTCCAGGCGTTGCGCAAGTAGGCAAACAAACCGCAGCCTCCGTCACTCCATCCACGACGCGCGCGCTCCGTCCTCGAACGAAAGCCCGCGGAATTTGCCGCGCACGAGCACGGAGGAAATGGTCTGCGTCCGCTCCGGCCGCGCGTTGCGCAACACATCATTGGCCTTCGCGCGCTCCAGCGACCAGTCCGCGAGCGCGGCGCGACTGCAAAGCCCGCTGGCCTGCTCCAAGCGATCCACTTCGTCCCAAAGCGCGCGTTTGAGCGTGCCTCGGCTCACCGTCATCAGCTCAACGCGGTCACGCGCCACGTCATCGACAGGCAGCGCGGTTGCATCGAGCCAACCCGACTCCTCGAGGTCGAGCAGCGCACTTTGCACCGCCGAGGGCGTCAGCACGCCGGCCACGTAGTTGCGCGTGCCGTCCTTGCTCCAGGGCGCGAAGACCACGGCTCCATCCTCCCAAATCGCGAGTTCGAGAATCGAGCGCGAGGCCCGCGAAGGTTTCGCGGGCCTCGAGCAGAGGCAGATCGCCGGACGTTGCCCGCCCGAATCGAGGAGCACCGACGAACGCGGCCGGCTCTGGACGGTTTGCGTCGTCGCGAACCCCAGCAGGTTCCAGGGTTCGCTGGCGGATTCGCGCGGCGCGAGGTCGCGGGCCACACGGCCATCGAGGTCGCGCTCGCGGACTTCGGCACCGGCTTGCAATAAGGCGCGCACGCAATTCGAGTCGCCGTGGCGCGCCGCCAGATGTAGCGCCGTCGCACCGCGCGACGTCTTCGCTTCCAGGCCGGTTCGGCCGAGCACGCCGAGCAACTCCGCGACAACCTCCATTCGGCCGTGGGCCGCCGCCTCGTGAAGCGCAGTCCAACCGTGATCGTCGGCCGAACGCGGGTCGGCTCCTTTTGTGAGCAGGATGCGCACACTTTCAACGCCGCCCACGGCGGCGGCCAGTTGCAGCGCGCTGCGGCCGCGCTCGTCCTTGACGCGCAGGTCGGCCTCGCGTCCAGCGAGAAATTTCAGCATCGAGGCCTGTCCGAGCAAGGCTGCGCGCGCCAGCGGAGTGAATCCCTGCAGGTCCCTGCAATTCACGTCCGCCCCGGCGCCAAGCAGCGCGGCGGCGGAATGCTCGCGTCCATTTTCGCCGGCGATGTGCAGTGCGGTTGCAGCGCAGCGATCGTCGGCCTTCCGATTCACATCGGCCCCCGCCGCGATCAGTTGAGCGATCAACTCCGCATCGTCCAAGGCGGCGGCGAGATGCAGCTCCGCAGCGCTGGCGTCGCGCGGTTTCGAGAGTTTCGCCCCCGCGAGCAACAGGCGCCGGGCGATCCGTGTCTCGCCGGCCTCGATCGCGGAGCGCAGCGCGCTCCTGCCCGCGGCGTCGCACGCATTCGGATCGACTCCGCGGTTCAGCAGGGACTCCACCAACTCGCCGGCGCCCGATCCGGCGGCAGACACGAGTGCGCTGGGCAAGATCGCACTCTTTGCAGCAGCGTAGCCTGACGCGCGCGGCTCGGACGCTTGGACACCGCGGCCGAACAACGCCCAGGTGGCAGTGGCGGCGACGCCGATCACCAGCAGCACCGAAGCCACGAAGCGGCTCGAGGGCGGCAGTTTGCGCCCGGCGTCGTGGTCGAATGAGGTTGCTCCCATCGCGTGAGATTCTAGACGAGCGCGGCTCCAACGGCGCGCGCGGTTTCGTAGTCTGCAGCCCATGACCAGACCCGCGACGAGCTATTGGGACTACATCCAGGTCGAGAACCTGCTCAGCCTGCAGGGCGGACTCGATCGAGACGAGCGCGCCCTCCCCAACGACGAGGTGCTGTTCATCACGGTGCACCAGATCTTCGAGCTGTGGTTCAAGCTGATCCACCGCGAGTTGCGCTCGACCCGCGACCTGTTCCAGGCGCGCGTGGTCGAAGAGCAGCAGTTGTCGGGGGCCGTGCATTCGCTCGAACGTATCTCCAGCCTTTTCAAAGTCAGCACCCAGCACTGGGAGGTCATGGAGACCTTGAACACGCGTGAGTATTTGGCCTTCCGCGACAAGTTGATGGGCGCGAGCGGCTTCCAGAGCGCTCAGTTGCGCCAGGTCGAGATCCTGTTCGGGTTGGACGAGGCGGATCGCATCGGCTTTGGTTTCGAGGGCAGCTACATGGAAGCGCTGAAAGCCGCCGACGGTTCGCCTTCGCCGGCGCACGCGCGAGTCGTGGCCGCCCTGGCGGACAAGCCGACGCTGAAGGATGCGATCGAGGCTTGGTTGTATCGCACGCCGATCGACGGCGTCGGACCGAACGACAAGGATGCTGACTTGCACCTCGACCGATTCGCCGACGATTTTCTTGCGGCCCACGGCCGCGGAGTCGATCGCAGCGCGGCGCGCGCGCTGGAAATCGCCGCGAGCGGGACGGACAAGGAGCGCCTGCGACAGCGCTACTCGGCCGAGAAGGAAGCCGTGCGCGCGTTCCTTTGTCCGAGCGCCCAGGAAGGCGGCGCGCGGCTCAAGCGCGTGCGCTGCGCGATGATTTTCATCGAAACGTATCGAGAATTGGCGCTGCTAGCCTGGCCGCGCGCGCTGCTCGATCGGCTGGTCGAAGTGGAGCAGCTCTTCGTCGTCTTCCGCCAGCGCCACGCGCGCATGGTCGAGCGCATCATCGGCCGGCGCACGGGCACCGGCGGCAGCGCGGGCGTCGAGTATCTCGACACGACTGCGCTCAAGTATCGCGTGTTCCGCGATCTGTGGGCGATTCGCACGCTGCAGATCCCGCGCGATCTCGCGCCAGCGCTGTCCAACGCGGCGTTCTACGGATTCCGCAGCGGAGTCTGACGCGGCCGCAAGCGCGCCGTCACTTGTCTTCGCCGCGCTCGAGGTCGTTCAGCTTCCAGTCGAACGCGATCGAACGGCGCTCGAAGCCCGCCGGCGCTTCGAGCCAGACGCGTTGATCGAGCGGTGCATAGCGCGCAATCCAAGCCTCGACCCTGCCGCGCTCGCGCACGAAGTCCTCGCGGTACGTATCGAAGAGGATCGCGGCTTCCACGCGCCGGTGTTCAGAGTCGAATCTCGTACGCCGCGAATCGGCCAGCCAGGCGCGCGCGGCGGCGTCGAGTTCCTTGTCCAGTGCCGCTCCCGTGAAGGCAGCGCTGCGCAACGCGGGACTGCCCAGGCAACTCGTGCACAGCGAGGCGTGCACTCGCGCGTCCTTGAACTGCGGTCGCAAGACGACTTCGAGCAGGTCATCGAGCGAGATTTCCGTGCTCGAACTTCCAGCGATCAGATGGCCGAGGTGCAGCGACTTCTGCTTCCACGCTTTGCCGCTTGCCTTTCCGCCGATATCGCGCAGCGAGTCGACGTGCACGAGCGGGTAGTTCGTCAGCACGGCCCGCAAGGTGAACGCGTTGTAGGCGTTGATCCAGAAGGCGCACTGCTGCGGCTTGGTCCAGCGCGCGAAGTCCTGCGCGTCCACTGTCGCCAACTTTGCGAGGTACTGATCGAGCGTGTCGTGATCCTTCGCGAGCGCTTCGTAGTCGACGCGATCGTCGC
>JAYUOR010000773.1:0-6275 GCA_043760765.1 Planctomycetota bacterium
GAACACGGCCCCGGCCGAAGCCCTCGAGCGGAGCGTAGCCACCGCGTTGACCTGAACCACCGTGCAAGCCGCCCCCGCCACGCTGGCCGTAGCCGCCACGCTCTCCGTTGCCCTCGCGCTGGCCGGAGCCCTCGCGCTGATCGTGGCTCCCGCGCTGATCTGAACCGCCACGGTTGTCAAAGCCGCCGCGCTGTGCGGAGCCGCCGCGTTGATCGAAGCCGCGATCGCGCGGGGCCCCGCCGCCGCGCCCCGCGTCGTTGAACGGCCGCCGGTCCGCGCCGTCGCGGCCGCGATCGCGCGTGTCGCGATAGTCGCGGCCGTAGGAGTCGCGCCGAGGCGGCGCCAGGCTTTCACCCGACTCGCGGTGATCGATGACCGGAGGGCGGCGCGGCTCGCGCTGATCGCGCTCGCCGCGGTCGCGAGACTCGCGGCCTTCCTCGCGGCCCTGTTGCGGACGGCCGCGGCCGCGCGAGTCCTGCTCATGCGGCGGACGTTGCGTGAACTGGCGCGGTTCACCTTCCGCGTCACGTGTGCGCGGATCGCGCACTCCTCGGTCGGCGCCGCGCTCGCGGCCGGCGGCCTGGCCGGGAGTCGAGAGCAGACGCCGGACGACCAGCGTCGCGTAGGCGCCGCGCTGCAACTCGAAGCGCACTTTGACCGCGAACGCGCCGTAGTTGAGGATGTCGCGCTCGGGCGGTCGCACGCGCAGGTGTTGCGGCTGGAGCAACAGCGTGCGCTCCTCGCCCTTGAGTTGGAATCCGGACACGCCCTCGACGCGAAAGTCCGCCGCGACCATGCGCTCGCGCGAAAGCGCGTCCTCGAGCCAGCCGCGCTGCTTGGGATCGCGCACGTCCTCGAGGCCCGCACCGGGCAGACGGAACGTGGCGTCGGGCGCAAGCGGCAGCGGGCGCGACGGATAGACGAGCGGACCTTCGATGCCGCTGAGCACGACGCGCTCCGCCTGCGGCACGAGGCTCTGCACGCAGTCGGCGACGGCCCGATTCCAGATGTGCGATTGGAACGCGTACAGGTGGATCAGGCGCAGGCGTGACGACACGTGAAAAAACGCGCCGGCGAAATCACCGTCGTTCTGCTTGAGGTATTCGAACACCGAATGGTGTTGACCGAAGCGGCCCGCCAGATCCCGGCAGGTCGACCAGTCGCCCCAGGCTTCGAGCAGTGCCGTCTTGAATCCGCGCGCGGGACCGTCGTCGTGATCGGACAAGGACGCGAGCAAGCGTTTGAGCGCGGCCTCGTGTTCGCCGCGCATCAGTTGCTGCGCGATCCAGCCCTGGTTGTGGCGGATGTTGCCGAAACGCTGTTCGTCGAAGTAGTTGACCATGCCGCACTCGCGCAGCAACGGAACGTTCGCACGCAGCACGTCGAGTTCCTCCTGCTGCAAACCGCGCAGCGTGACTTCGAAAGCGTTTCCCAGGCTGTGCTGGCTGGCGAGGCTGTCGCGCGAAAAGCCGGCTGTTTCGACCGTCAGGTCAAGCGCCCGCAGGCTGACTTCGCGGCCGCGGCGGATCGTCATGAATTGGGTCGTGACGCCCTGCCGGTCCTTGAGGCCCGCCATCGCGACATCGGCCGGCGGAACGCCCGCTGCGTGAGCGAGTTCCTTCGCTGCCTCGAGCGAGGTCAGCTTGCGCTTGGTGACGCGGTAGACGCGGTACTCGCCGCGCTCCTGGAGAAAGTCCGCTGCGAGCAGTTCGCGAACGCGGAAGTCGTCGAGACGTTGTTTGATCCTCATCGTCGTGTGGGCCGGAACTTGGCGAGTTGCTTGAGGACGCGGGTGAAATCGCTCGGGAGCGGCGCGTCGACGGTCAGGCTCTGCTGCTCGTCGGCGACGCAAGGGAAGGTGATGCTGGCGGAATGCAGACTGAGGCGGTCGATCAACGGCGATTCGATGCGACCCGGCTTCTTGCGGTAACCGGCTTTGAACTCGGAGAGCGCCAGGGACTTCCTGCGGCCGTAGACAGCGTCGACAGCCAGCGGAAATCCGCGCGAAGCCAGGTGCACGCGGATCTGGTGGGTGCGGCCGGTCAGCGGACGGCAGGCGAGCAGCGTGTATCCGTGGAAGCGCTCCCGGACGCGAACCTCGGTGCGCGATGGCTTGCCGTCGTCGCGCACGACCATCTGGCCCGAGTGACGCGCGTCGGGGCCCAAGGGAGCGTCGATGAGCTCGCTTTCGCCATCGCCGAGCCCGAAGTCGCCCTCGACCAGGGCCAGGTAGGTCTTGCCGATACGGTGCTCGTCGAACGCATCGCGCAGAACACGCTCGGCGTCGATGGTCTTGGCGAGCAGCATGACGCCGCTGGTGTCGCGGTCGAGGCGATGGACGATGCGCAGGCTGGTTTGTGGCGAGCGCTCCGCCAGCTGCGTATTCAGGCTGTCGATCAAATGCGCGCGGCTGCGATCCCAGCGATCCGGCTCGCAGGCCAGATGGGGCGGCTTGTCGATGGCGATCACGTGCTCGTCTTCGAAAAGCAGTGGGATTTCGACTCGCTCCGGGCCGCTCGAAGCCGAGCGCAGCGCGATTTCGTCCTCGTCTTCGTCCGCGAGCAGCACCGAGACGACATCATTGCTGCGCAGCCTGCACGATGGCTGCTTGGACACGCCGTTGACCAGCACCTTGCCGTCGCGGACGACGCGGCGCAGTTGTGCCTTGGCAAAATTGGGGAACGAGCCGACCAGGAACTGATCGAGCATGATCCCGGCTTGCTCTTCGGCAACAGTGAGGTGGTAGTTCACGTGAACGTGCGCATCCGAAATCGATGCGCTTGTGCCTGCTAGGCGATGCCCTGCAGACGCTGGTAGGCCTCGGCCTTGAGCGCGCCGACATAAGGCAGATTGCGGTAGCGGCCCGCGAAGTCCAGTCCGTAGCCGACGACGAAGAGATCCTGGACCTCGAAGCAGCGGAAGTCGGCTTGGAACTCCACGGAGCGCCGCGCAGGCTTGTCGAGCAGCACGCAGGTGCGCACTTCGTTCGCTCCGCGGCTGAGCATCTCCTGCTTCAGGCGAAACAGCGTGCGGCCGGTGTCGAGGATGTCGTCGACGAGCAACAGATTCTTGCCGGCGATCTCGCTATCGAGCGGCAGGAAATTGATGCGCAAGTCGTTGGACGCGGTCCCGGTTCCATAGGAGGACGCGGCGAGAAAGGCGAGTTCCAGCGGCACAGGAATGCGCCGGATCAGGTCGGAGGCAAAAACACAGGATCCCTTGAGTACGGCGACGACCGTGAAATCACGGCCTGCGTACGCGCGCGTCACCTCCGCCGCGATCCGATCGATACCGGCGCGGATCTCCAGCTCGCTGATCAATATGCGGTCGATGTCGTCGTGCACGGGGGTAACGGTGCGCAGCGCGTCCTCACCCCGATTGGGCTTGGGAGGCGTCCCGCGCGGTTTGAGATCCCTGGTTGGAAACCCGGAGCGTACGCGAGCGCGGCCAAACGCGCAATTCAGGGGGCCCTCGGACACACCCAAGGGCCCTGGCGCAGCGTGCATGCGCCCGCCGGCCGCTCGGACTTCCCTTCAATCCGATTAGCGGCTAGAGTTATCTTCTACTGAGTGCCCAAATGGCAATGCTTCCGCGTGGAGCTTGCAGGCACGGCGCGAAGATCCGCGCGGTACGATCGAACCTGCTTTGGGTTCGGGAACCGCCCCGCTGCAGCGACACAATTCTCAAAGCGAGTCTGTGTTTCGCCGCACGGTCCCTGTCACGCGTTTTCTGTCCATTTCGACCATGGAAACCAGCACGAAATTGCGCTCGAAGCGCGCCCACGAACGTCGTTCTGACGAAGAACGCATTGCCGAACTTCAGCAGCGCATCCTTGATCTGCAACTCAAGGAGCAGGCCAAACTTGAAAAGGTGGTTCCGCCCGACCACACGGTCTTGAAGTCCATCCCCAAATTGGCCCGCCATCTGCGCAAGTTCGCCGACCTAGCCATGGCCAATGGCCGGCAGGACATCGCGACTTCGACCTGGGCTTTCATGGCTGGGCTCGAGCGCAATCTCGGTCATGACGAGCCGGCCCGCCGCCGGCGAGAGGGCGGCGGTTCCGCTGGCTGAGGGCATTCCGGTTCCAGCCCTGGAACACCGGACTCGGCGCACGTGCTGAGTTGGGACGAGAAAGCGCGACAACGGGCTTGCGCCGGCTGCCTCCCTTTGGGGAGACTCCTTCGGCGAGAGCAGTTCATGAACTCTGCCCGTAGGCACGGGGTTATTCCGGCCTGCTGGACTTGAGCTTCTTGGTTCGTCCGCCGGCGCTGGCGGTTCTTGTCCCTTCCTTCATCCACCAAGTAATCGCTAGCCGGAGTTCATGTTCGGTCGCATTCTGATTGTCGACAACGAACCGATTGTCTTGGATGTCCTCAGAGAGGTATTGGCCTCCTGTGGCCACGAAGTCAGCCCGGTTCGAAGCGCCCAGGCTGCGCTGGAGTTGCTCGCAAGGGAGCCCCACGACCTCGTTCTGTGCGACATCCGAATGCCCGGAATGGACGGCTTCGAACTGCTGCGAGCCATCGGAAAGACACACCCTGGAACCGACGTCGTGCTGATGACCGGCTTCGGCAGCCTCGACGAAGCCGTGGATGCCATGGCACAAGGTGCGGCGGACTACTTGATGAAGCCGCTGCGGCCCAAGGAGGTTCAGGCTCGCATTCGATCCATCCTGGAGCGCCGGCGCATGGAGGCGGAACTGCAGTCGTTGCGGGGTGAATTGCGCTCCCGCCACCAGATCCAGCATGTGGTCGCGATCTCGCCGCGCATGACGGCGTTGGTCTCGGCCCTGCCGCGGATCGCGCTGGGAAGCGATCTCGCCGTGATCTGTGGCGAGCCCGGCAGCGGCCGTGCGTTCCTCGGCCGTACCTTG
This sequence comes from Planctomycetota bacterium, assembly GCA_043760765.1. GTDB lineage: Bacteria > Planctomycetota > UBA1135 > UBA1135 > JADJQU01. The sequence continues at coordinate 4,874 of JAYUOR010000773.1, forward strand.
CACTACTCGTCTCCGCGACGAGACGAGAGCTTTGCGTTCCTCTCACTCGCCGGCGCGTCCGCGGACGACCTGCGAGCGAACTTGTTCGGCCGACGCATCGTCGAAAAGAAAGTCCAGCCCGGTCAACTCAAACGCACTGAGCGCGGCACGCTGGTTCTGCGCGACATCGAGCGCATGAGCCGCGAGGCCCAGCAGGAGCTGGGTCGCGAACTGACGAGTGGATCGATGTCTTCCGTAGCCTCGGAAGAGTCCGTGAGAATCGATTCACGAATCATGATCACGCTCTCGGCAACTCCCACGGAGTTGCTCGCGTCGGGTCAACTCCATCCGGGCCTGGCCTGCCTTCGCGAGGCTGTGACCATCCAAGTGCCCGCGCTTCGCGAGCGCCTGGAAGATGTTCCCGGGCTGATTGCGAGTTTCCTGGCAACCTTCGAGAACGAACACGGCGTCGCGTTGCGCATCGCATCCGAAGCCATCAAGCGGCTTCGCACGACCACTTTCCCGGGCAACGTCGCGCAGCTCTTCGCGGTGCTCGGCCAATGCGCTGCCCTCGCGCAACGCGGCCAGATCGAAGACGGAACCCTGGAGCTGACGCTGCGGCAGGCCGGCCTCGTGAGAACGAACGCGTGGGCACCCATGGCGGAGCATCTCGGCGATCGCGAAAAGCTGCTGGTGATGCGCGCCGTGTCCGGACATCCGGGACGGCTCGATCAAGCTGCCAAGGAACTGGGCATCAGCCGAACAACGCTCTGGCGGCGCATGCGCAAGTACGGGATCCAGCTGCAGTCTGCCGTCTGACTCCGGATCGAAAGCTCGGCGGTCAACTGTGGACCGCTGCGACATCGACGAGAAAGTCGAATCCCGCTTGCCCCGGCGAACTCTGTCCCAGGCCATCGAGGCGCAGGAGCGCTCCGGGCGCGGGGAAAAGCACGCTTCCCTGGAACGCGCTGCAGCCGCGATCCAACCCGCCCTGCGGCATGTTCTGACGATCGACTTCGAGAACGCCGCCTGGGCCGAAGCGCCGGACATACGGCTGTGTCGTGTCGGCGATCCAAACGCGCTCCACTCCGGCGATCGGCGCGAGGTGCAACGCGTGCAAACCCACTGTGCGCGACCAGATCACGCTCAGGTTCATGTCGAACAGGGCAAGCCTGCAGGCCCCATTGGCGTCAAGCGCCCACCAGCTGCCGGCCGAGGGTCCTGGCGCAACATCCGAGATGGCGCCGCCAAAGTTCAGGCGCAGGGGCGCAAGCAGCGGAGCGTTCAAGTCGAACAGGTCGAGTTCGCCTGCTTGCGTTCCGACCAGGCAGTGCCCGGCGGCAGCTGCGGCACACAGCGCGCCGGGCCACGCACGCGTCCAGACAGCGCTTGCGTTCGCGTCGAAAGCGCTCACGCGCGCGCC
>JAYUOR010000774.1:0-6268 GCA_043760765.1 Planctomycetota bacterium
GGCATTCTTGGCGCGGAGCGCCAAGCCATCGGTCTGTGGGGCGCTCTCTCTATGTCTTGTCGGTCTGAGCTGACTTTTCGTTAATTGCCATGAACGCACAACAACTCAAGAAAGTCCGGCACGCCAGGCGCACGCTCTCGACGCGCTCGCACCTGCGTCAGAAATCCTCGCTGCCGCGCCTGTCGGTTTTCCGCTCGACGAAGCACATTTCGGCGCAGGTGATCGACGACGCGACGGGCCGCACGCTCGCCGCGGCGACTACCACGGCGAAGTCGCTCAAGGGCGACCTGACCGGCAAGAACAAGTCGCAGCGCGCGGCTTTTCTCGGTGCCGAGATCGCCAAGCGGGCCAAGGCCGCAGGCGTCGAGACGGTCGTGTTCGACCGCGGCCCGTGCCGCTATCACGGGCGCGTCAAGGCACTCGCCGAAGCAGCGCGCGAAGCCGGCCTGAAGTTCTAGGAAACACGAGAACCACCCATATCCAATGAATGAAACAGTTCGCTTCCTCGACGCTGCTGAAGTCGAGCAGCTCTCGACCCTGAGCGAGGTGCTCGTGCGCATCAATCGTTGCGCCGTCGTCGTCAAGGGCGGCCGTCGCTTCTCCTTCTCGGCCCTGTCCGTTGCCGGCAATCGCGAAGGCGTGGTCGGGATCGGCTACGGCAAGGGCCGTCAGGTTCCCGGCGCGATCGAAAAAGCCGCTCGCGACTCGCGCAAGCACTTGATGCGCATTCCGGTGAACGAAGCCGGTTCGATCCCGCATGAAGTCGAGGCCAAATTCGGCGCCTCGCGCGTGCGTCTGGTCCCGGCCGCTCCGGGTACCGGCATCATCGCCGGTGCCGCCGTGCGCGCCGTGTGCGAGATGGCCGGCATCAAGAACATCCTGACCAAGAACTACGGTTCGACAAACCAGGTCAACGTGGTCAAGGCTGCGCTGGCGGCTCTGGCGCAGCTGCGCACCATGAAGCAAGTCGCCGAACTCCGCGGAGTGGAGCTCTAGACATGGACCTGAAAACGATCAACAGCAAGGGCGGCGTCTTCGTGACGCGCAAGCGCATCGGTCGCGGCGTGGGCTCCGGCCTGGGCAAGACTTCCGGTCGCGGCCACAAGGGTTGGGGACAGCGCTCGGGTGCTCCGCGTCGCGCGGGCTACGAGGGCGGTCAGATGCCGATCTACCGGCGCGTGCCCAAGCGCGGTTTCACGAACGCGTCGTTCTCGACCGAGTACACCGTGATCAACGTCGATTCGCTCGAGGTCTTCCCGAACGGCGATACCGTCGATCTGGACGCGGTGATCAAAGAGGGCCTGGTCAGCATGAACACGCCGTTGTTCAAGGTGCTGGGCAACGGTGAATTGACCAAGAAGCTCATCGTGCGAGCACAGAAGTTCACCGCCAGCGCGCGTCGCAAAATCGAGGCCGCAGGCGGCAAGGTGATCGAGCTCGACAAGCGCGGCGGGGAAATCGTCGCCGGTTCCACGGAAGGCACCAAGGCCTAAGACCCGTGTCCGAGCACAAGGCATTCCAGCTGTTCAAGATCCCTGAGACCAGGAGGCGCATCCTCCTGACGCTCGGGATCCTGCTCCTGTATCGCTTCGGATTCCAGATTCCGTTGCCCGGGATGAACCCGAAGTTCCTGAGCCAGGCGGCCTCGGGCATGGCGGGCGAAGTCTTCGGTCTGATGAACGCCTTCTCGGGCGGTGCGATCGGTCAGACGGCCATCTTCGCATTGGGCATCATGCCCTACATCTCGGCCTCGATCATTTTCTCGATGCTGGCCAAGGTCTCGCCGCGCATCGAGGCCATCGCCAAGGAAGGCGCCACCGGCCAGAAGAAGATCAACCAGTGGACGAGGCTCGCCACGGTGCCGATCGCTGTCATTCAATCGGTCTTCATCTTCACCGGCGTGTTCCTGCAGCAGCCGGAGATGGTCGCCGAGAGCATGCGTCCGGCCGGAATGGGCCTGGCCGTGCTGGTGGTCCTCTCGCTCACCGCGGGCGCGATGATCGTCATGTGGCTGGGCGAACTGATCACCGAATACGGCATCGGCAACGGCGCCTCGCTGATCATCATGGCGCGCATCATCGCCGAGCTTCCGAGCAGCATGATGCAGATGAAGAACTCGGACGATTTCTACAACGTGCTGGTCTTCTGGGTGCTGGCCTGGATCCTGACCGTGATCGTGATCGTCTACATCACCAAAGGCGCACGCCGGATTCCGATCCAATACGCGCGTCTGACACGCGGACGGCGCGTCTACGGCGGCCAGAAGCACTTCCTGCCGCTCAAGATCAACATGGCCGGCGTCATGCCGATCATCTTCGCCTCGATCCTGTTCGTGATTCCGGGCGTGCTCAGCAAGGCCTTCGGCTGGGATTGGCTCAGCAACGTCTTCAACGACACGCAGGGCTTCGTTCACGTCGCGATGTACATCGGACTGATCTTCGGCTTCTGCTTCTTCTGGAACCGCCTGATGTTCCAGCCCGAGGACATCGCCAACAATTTGCGCGAGCACGGCTCGTTCGTGCCGGGGATCCGACCGGGCAAGAGCACGGCCGAGTTCCTGAGCCAGGTGCTGACGCGCATCACGCTCGCAGGCGCCGCTTTCCTGGCGGTCATCGCCGTGCTGCCCAACCTGATCACCACCGGTCAGGGACTGCACGGCCGCATGGCCTACTTCCTCGGCGGCACTTCGGTGCTGATCGTGGTCGGCGTCGCCATGGACCTGGTCGACAAGCTCAATGCGCAACTCGTCATGCGCAACTACGAAGGATTCATGAAGTCCTCGGGCGCCGGTTGGGCGCGCAAGGAGCAATGAACCGATGAGCCACGTAGTGATCCTGCTCGGGCCTCCGGGGGCCGGCAAGGGAACTCAGGCTGCGCGCCTGAGCCAGGATCTCGCGTTGCCGCACATTTCGACCGGTGATCTGTTCCGCGACAACCTCGCGCGCAAGACCGAGCTGGGGCAGAAGGCCAAGGGCTTCATGGAAGCCGGCAAGCTGGTCCCAGACGCGCTGGTGCTGGGCATGCTCTTCGATCGCGTGGCGAAGCCCGACTGCGAACAGGGTTATCTGCTTGACGGATTCCCGCGCACCGTTCCGCAGGCCGAAGCCCTCGAGCAGGCGCTGCCGCGCGATACCAAACTTGTCGTCCTCAATCTGCGCGTCAGCGACGAGTCGATCGTCGAACGACTGAGCGGCCGACGCACCTGCGAGAGCTGCGGCAACATCCAGCACCTGCGCTTCTCGGCGCCGAAAGTGGCGGGCAAGTGCGACAAGTGCGCCGGCGCGCTACTGCTGCGTCCGGACGATTCCGCCGAGGTCGTGCAGAAGCGTTTGCGGGTCTACCGCGAGCAGACCCTGCCGCTGGAATCGTTCTACGAGCAGCGCAAGTGTCTCACGCACGTCGACGGCAGCCGCAGTTCGGACGAAGTTTTCGCCGTGCTGCGCAAGGCCGTCAAGAATCCCGCCATGGAGGGCTGCCGCTAGGCGGCTTGCGTTTCCATGGCCAAAGAAGAACCGATCACCGTCGAGGCTGTCGTGACCGAATCGCTGCCCAATGCTCGTTTCCGAGCCAAGCTGCCTTCCGGCCACGAGATCCTCGCTCACGTCAGCGGCAAGATGCGCATGCACTACATCCGCATCCTGCCCGGGGACAAGATTACGGTGGAGATGTCGCCCTACGACCTCACGAAGGGCCGCATCGTCTACCGCGGCGAACGCAAACGGAGAGTGTGAAATGAAAGTTCGTTCCAGCGTCAGGCGCATGTGCGCCAACTGCAAGATCGTTCGCCGCCGTGGCGTCGTGCGCATCATCTGCAAAGAACCCACCCACAAACAGCGCCAGGGCAAGTAGCCCTCACCGGAGCCATCGACCATGCCGCGTCTCATCGGCGTTGACATTCCTGCCAACAAGCGCCTCGAAATTGCGCTCACCTACGTCTATGGCGTCGGTCGTTCGACCGCCAACAAGGTCTGCGATGCGTTGCACCTCGACCGTGGGATGCGCGCGCGCGATCTCAACGAGGATCAACTCACCCAGATCGCCAACTACGTGCAGAAGAACTACTCGGTCGAAGGCCAGTTGCGCCGCCAGGTCACCTCGGCGATCAACCGCCTGCGCGAGATCGGTTGCTATCGCGGTCTGCGCCACCGTCGCGGCCTGCCCGTGCGCGGCCAGCGCACGCGCACCAATTCACGCACACGCAAGGGACCGCGCAAGACGGTCGCCGGCAAGAAGTCGGTGAAGGGGATGAAGTAGGACTATGGGAAAAACCGTCAAGAAGAAGATCAAGAAGTCGGTCTCCCGCGGCTTCGTGCACATCAAGGCGTCGTTCAACAACACGCACGTCACGATCACCAACGCCGCAGGCGAGGCGATCAGCTCGGGTTCTGCAGGCATTGTCGGTTTCAAGGGCACGCGCAAGAGCACGCCCTTCGCCGCGCAACGCGCCGCCGAACATGCCGCCCAGAACGCGATGCGCCAAGGCCTCAAGGAGGTCGAAGTCCGCGTGCGCGGCGCCGGCTCCGGACGCGAATCCGCGATTCGCGCGCTGGCCAACTCCGGATTGAACGTGCTGTCCATCGAGGACGTCACCCCGCTCCCTCACAACGGTTGCCGCGCGCGCAAGCGTCGCCGCGTCTAGTCCGGCCCGAACACAAGTACTGCATCAGATCACTATGGCTCGATACACCGGAAACAAGTGCAAGCTCTGCCGTCGGGAAGGCATGAAGCTCTTCCTCAAGGGGCAGCGTTGCTTCACCGACAAGTGCGCCCTTTCGCGACGCGACTACCCGCCCGGCGTGCACGCTCAGAAGCGCACGAAGGTGACGGACTACGGCGTGCGCGTGCGCGAAAAACAGAAGCTCAAGCGCATCTACGGCGTCATGGAACGGCAGTTTCAGCTGTACTTCCACGAGGCCGAGCGGCTCAAGGGCAACACGGGTGAGACGTTGCTCTCGCTGCTCGAGCGCAGGCTCGACAACGTGGTGCTGGCTTCGGGTTTCGCCCTGTCGCGCAACCACGCACGCCAATTGGTGAACCACGGACACTTCACGGTCAACGCCAAGTGGGTTGACGTGAGTTCGTTCCAGGTCCGTCCCGGCGACATCATCGCGCCGCGCTCCACCGAAGCCACCCGCAAGGCCGTGGCCGAGGCGATCGAAGTCAACAAGTCCCAACCCGTCCCGAATTGGCTCGAAGTCAATCGCGACGCACTGTCCACGCGCGTGATCTCGATCCCGCGCCGCGAAGATGTCCCGCACCCGATCCAAGAGCAGTTGATCATCGAACTCTGCTCGAAGTAATTCGCGCCGCAGGGCATCGCTTCCTCCCACACGACTCCGTCCTCCATCCACCAGAGCTGATCCATGCGAATCCGTTGGCGCAATTTCGAACTCCCCAGCAAGGTCGTCCCCGACAAGGACACTTTGACCAACGAGTACGGCCGTTTCATTGTCGAGCCCTTCGAACAGGGCTTCGGCAACACCATCGGCAATGGCCTGCGCAGAGTGCTGCTTTCCTCGATCGAGGGCACGGCGGTCAACGCCGTGCGCATCACCGGTGCCAACCACGAGTTCGACTCGCTGGAAGGCGTCCTAGAGGATGTGACCGAGATCATCCTCAACGTGAAGCGCCTGCGCTTCCACTACGACGGCGATGAACCCCTGACCTGCAAAGTGCAGAAGAAGGGCAAGGGAAAAATCACGGGTGCGGACGTCGTCTGCCCTGGCGACTGCAAGGTGATCAATCGCGACCAGACGATCGCGACCGTGACCGGCGATCGCGAGTTCACGATGGAGCTCGACTTGCACCGCGGCCGCGGCTACGTGCCGGCCGAGGACAACTCGAGCGAGCGCCATCCGCTGGGCACGATCCCTGTCGACTCGATCTACTCGCCGGTGAACCGCGTGCGCTACTCGATCGAAGCCACGCGCGTCGGCAAGTTCACGAACTTCGACCGCCTGATCCTGGAGATCTGGACCGACGGCACGATCAGTCCGGCACTGGCCCTGGTCGAGTCGGCCAAGATCTATCGCAAGCACTTGAATCCCTTCGTGCTCTACGAGACCAGCCGCGACGAGCGTCCGCAGGCCGAGGATCCCGCGGTCTCGACCCTGCACGAGCGCAGTCCCGAGACGAACAAGCTCTCGAGCGTGCTCGCCCGGCCGATCTCTGACCTCGAACTTTCGGTGCGCGCCAAGAACTGCCTCGACGGTGCCAACGTGCAGACCTTGAAGGATCTCGTCACTCTTTCCGAGACCGACGTGATGAA
>JAYUOR010000775.1:0-2486 GCA_043760765.1 Planctomycetota bacterium
GCGGGGGCGAAGACCAGGAAGCGCGCGTCCAGGTGCAGGTGCTCGGGCTCGCCGGGCCGCGCCGGGATCGGATGGATGTCGAGGTCGATCAGTCTGGGGTCGAGCCGCAGGCCCTCGATGCCCGATTCTTCGCGCGCCTCGCGCAGGCAGACGGCGCGCAGGTTCGAGTCGCCGTCGCAGTGGCCGCCCAGCTGCAGCCAGCGATCGAGCTTTCGATGATGGGTGAGCAACGCGCACCCGCGCGAGGCGTCCACGACCAGGCACGAGGCGGTCAGGTGGCCGGCCAGGCAGCTGCGCGAATGGGCGTCGAGCGGATGCCCGTCGATGAAGGCCAGCATCTCGCGCCGGAAGCGCGCCTGCTGCTCGTCGCGCGGCAGATAACCCTCGAGCAGCGCGCGCGCCCTCTGCAGGGTCGGGTCAGGCAGCAGCGCTGCGTCCTCGGCACGCAGCCACGATTCGCTGGCCATGGCGCCGCGATCAGTCGCGTAACAACTTGCGGTACTTGCCCGCGCGCGAGCGTCCGCCGATGCCGCGTTCGGCGCGATTCTTGTCGCGCCACTCGTGGTAGGCCTCGTAGTCGCCTGGATAGAAATTGATCTCGGGCCCCCTGCCCTCTTCGACTTCGCCCTCGAAGGCCAAGATGTGCGTGGCGACGCGATTCAGGAAGTAGCGGTCGTGGCTGACCACGATCGCTGAACCGGGGTACTCGGCGATCGCTTCTTCGAGCACGCGCAGCGTGTCGAGGTCGAGGTCGTTGGTCGGTTCGTCCATGATCACGACGTTGGCGGGTTCGCGCAGCATCTTCGCCAGCAGCACGCGGTTGCGCATTCCGCCGGAGCATTCGCGCAGCAGCTTCTGCTGGTCCTCGCCCTTGAAATTGAAGCGCGCCACGTAGGCGCGCGCGTCGAGCGTCTTTGCGCCGAACGGGACGTGTACGTTGCCCTCGGTGATGTTCTGGAAGACGGTCTCATCGTCGTGCAACACGGCGCGCGACTGATCGAGGTAGCGGATCATCACCGTGCTGCCGATCGTGACCGTGCCGCTGTCGGGCTTTTCCTGACCCATGATCATGCGCAGCAAAGTCGACTTGCCCATGCCGTTGGCTCCGACGATGCCGAGGATTCCGCCAGGCGGAACTTCGAAGGACAGACCGTTGATCAGCGTGCGACCCGCGAAGCCCTTCTTCACGTTGCGGAAATCGATCACCTTATCGCCAAGGCGCGGGCCGGGCGGGATGCGCAGGTCGACGGACTCGAGCTGGTCCTCGGCGCGCTCGAGTTGCAACTCTTTGAAGCGCGCCAGCCGGAACTTGGAGCGGCCGCGCCGCGCCGAAGGACTTTGGCCGATCCATAGGCGTTCCTTGTTGAATAGCTTTTCGCGTGCTGCGTCCTTGCCGCTCTTCTCTTCGAGCTCGCGCTGCTTCTGCTCCAGATAGGTGGAGTAGTTGCCCTTGTACGGCCTGGCTCGGCCGCGCTCGATCTCGAGCATCCAGCCGACGACGTTGTCGAGGAAGTAGCGGTCGTGCGTGATCAACACGACGGCGCCGTGATACTCCTTCAAATGATGCTCGAGCCATTCGACGGTGTCCGTGTCGAGGTGGTTCGTGGGTTCGTCGAGCAGAAGGATGTCGGGGTGCGCCATCAGCAACTTGCACAGCGCGACGCGGCGGCGCTCGCCACCGGAGAGCTGCTTCACGTCGGAGTCCATCGGCGGCAGGCACAGCGCTTCCGCGGCCTGCTCGAGGTGACTGTCGAGTTCCCAGATCTCCTTGTGCTCCATGACCTCGGAGAGGTGCATGAATTCGTCGCCCATGTCGCCGGCTTCGGCCAGTTCGTTGTAGCGCTTCTCGATCGCCAAGAGCGGCGCGACGGCTTCGCGCAAGTTGCCCAGCACGGTCAGTTCGTCGTTGAGCGGCGGTTCCTGGGAAAGGTAGCCGATCGATTGCTCACCGATCGGTTTGGCGACGCCGTCGAACTTCTTGTCCTCGCCGGCGATGATGCGCAAGAGCGTCGACTTGCCCGCGCCGTTGGCGCCGATCATTCCGATCTTGGCGCCTTCGAGGAAGGCCAGCGTGATGCCGTCGAGGACCTTGTTCAGACCGTAATACTTGGACAGGTCCGAGAGCTGGAAGATGATCTTGTCGGCCATGGGGGCGAACAGGATAGTCCACGGACGCGCGAAAGTCAGTCGTCGAAGCGCGGGCCGTGGCTCAGCGCGCGACCCAGCCCAGACCGTCGGGCTCACGGCCCGCGCGCAGGCGCCCGCTCAGCGTGAAGTGTTCGAGGTCGAGCACGCTGATCACGTCGGCGTTCGTGTTGGCGACGAAGGCGCGCTTGCCGCTGGGGTCGATCAGGATGCCCACAGGCACCGGCGAGCCCTCGAACTTTGCACCGAAAAGCCGCTCCTCCTGGCGCGACACCGGCGTCACCGCCAGCGAAAGACGAGCCAGTTCCCTGCGCGAAGCGACATCGAAGATCGCGACCTCG
>JAYUOR010000776.1:0-2481 GCA_043760765.1 Planctomycetota bacterium
GGCTCGCACATCCAGTTCAGGAACGTCGTGCTGCGCAAGATCGAGTAGCCCGAGAGAACTCGCCGAATTGCACAGCATGGATCTTGCGCAGGACTTCACTGACCTCGAACGCGCCTTGGCACGTCTGCGCGCGATCGAGGCCTTGCCCGCGAATCTCGCCGAACACAGGAAGCCACAGATCTCCGGCTGGTGCGCGCTCGAACACATCGCGCACGTGGCGCTCGCCAACGAGTTGATCGTGCGCAACCTCGCGAGCCTGATCTCGGGCAAGGGATTGCTCGTGATCGCCAGCGGCGAACCCGTTCCCGGTGCGCTCGAGGTCCTGAGCAGCGGCAGGATTCCGCGCGGCACGGCACAAGCTCCGCGCATGGTGCGGCCGCCCGCCAAGATCGATCGTGCCTTGCTGAATGAATGGCTGCAGACCGCCGAGCAGGGATTCTCGAGCCTTGCACGCGAGCCACAGGCGCTGCTGGCAGCCCCCGGCCGCATCCCCCATCAGTTGCTCGGGCCTTTGACCGCGCCCCTGTGGGTGCGTTTTGCCGCGCTGCACTCGCTTCACCACCTGGAAATCGCGGACCTGGTCCTGGCGGGCTAGGCACGCCGTGCGTGGGTGGTACGCTCACCAAGTCGTCTAGCGTCCCCCTCTGGCCCTCCCCGCCAGTGAATCATTGCCCGCGAGCCCTTCTTGGAGAGTCCCATGTTCCAAAGATTCAGTTCCGTCGTTGTCGCGCTGTGCATTGCGCTCCCCGCCGCCTTTGCGCAGGTCGGTGTGCAGGATCAGCTGAGTCCGGCCACGAACGCCGGTTTCAACGGTGACCCGGCGTTCCTTATCTGGCAACAAGAAGTCCAGGCCGGCCTGAATGGCACCCTCGAAGGGTTCAGCCTGACCTTGACCGGAAACGTGGGAGCCCAGCTCAATGTCGGCATCCGCCTCGGGCCGGGTTGGAACACGGGGCCGACCGTCTTCACGTCGATGATCACGAAAGCGACCGCACTCCCAGAGGTGGTGTTCGTGAACACCACCGCTGCGGCCATAAGCGTCGCTCCGGGCACGCCCTTCGTCCTCGAGATGTTCGGCAACGGCACGGGCACTGGCATCAATGGATCGTACGTGGCTCCTCCGGGCACGCCGCTCTACGGACCGCTCCTGTACCTGATGGGGCCTGGCTGCTTCGCGGACTGCGGTTGGCGCCTGGGCTTCACGACCTACGTACTGCCCGGGGTCGCGCCGACTGTGTACTGCACAGCGAAGCTCAACTCGCTGAGCTGCACACCGGCGATTTCCTTCAGCGGCGCGCCCAGTGCCGTCGCGACGAGCGGGTTCACGATCTCCGCTTCACAGATGCGCAACAACAAGCCGGGGCTGCTGCTCTACACCAACGCCGGCCGCGCGGCGGCTCCATTCCAGGGTGGACTGCGCTGCGTCAATTCGCCGATCAAGCGTTCGGTGCCGCTGAACGCCGGTGGCTCGCCCGCGCCGTTGAACGACTGCTCGGGCGTGTACGCGGTCGACATGAATGCGTTCTCGCACGGCCTGCTCGGCGGAACGCCGGCGCCTTACCTGGTCACTCCGGGGACAGTCGTCGACTGCCAATTCTGGGGCCGCGATCCGGGTTTCGCCGCGCCGAACAACACGACGTTGTCGGCTGGTCTGGAATACGTCATCCCGTAATCCGGCGCCTTCAGGTCCGCGCTCGCGGCAGGTTCGCCGCGAGCGCCGCGAAATCTACAGGCGCTCTTTGAACTCGAGCGTCTCCGCGTCGAGGCGCACTTTGTCGCCGACAGCGGTGAGCAGGCTGACGCGCACCTTGACGCCGTTGTCGAGGACCGCGTCCTTGGTGCCCGATCCCCCACCCTTCATCGGCGGCGCGGTATCGACCACGGTGCCGACGACGTGCGCGGGCAAGGCGATGGCGACGAGCTTGCCGTCCGCGAGCATGCCCTTGTAGGTCGAGTTGCTCCACAAGAGCGCATCCTTCGCCGCCTCCTGGCCGACGCGGTACTCCTCGCCGGCTTCCGTGTAGAAGACTTCGTCGTTGCCGTCACGGTAGGAGTGCGTCAGGTCGATCTTCTCGGTGTCGAGCACTTCGTACTTCGTCTCGCCGTGCTCCTTCATCTCCTGGACGCGGCCGGTGAGCAGGTCCTTGACCTTCATCTGCACGAACTGGCGGCGGTCGTTGCGCAGGATGTTCCAGTGGATCACGTTGCACATCCGGCCCTCGTAGAGGATCAGGAGGCCCTTGCGGAGGTCAAGCGCTGCACTTTGCATGGAAGAACGAGGGGTCGAGAGTCGGGGGTGCTGCCACTGTCTGCGGGGACGGCGGGGAATTGAGCAGGATAGCCTGGGACGGGATTTCGCGCGAATGAGTGCCCGCCCCGAGGGCCTTAGTGGTGGTGCCCGCCCGGTCCGTGGGGATGGCCGTGCTGGCGTTCTTCGCCGGTCGAATCGCGCACGCCGGCGATCGTGACCTCGAAGAAAAG
>JAYUOR010000777.1:0-2478 GCA_043760765.1 Planctomycetota bacterium
GATCCTCGCGCGCGCCTGGCACTCGACCTGCCGCTGGAGCGAACATTGGAGAACAGTGAACACTGCGCAACGCTGCTCGCGATCGGCTTGGCACATCAGGAGCAGGCCTTCGATCGGCTCACGCGCGCGGACCTGCCCATTGCCGCGAACGTGCTGCGCCCCTTCGCCGCCGAGGCTCTGGGCCTGATGGCGACCCGTCGTGCGCGCGAGGAGTTGCTGATCCAGATCAATGCCCAGCACGACGGAGCCACGCTTGCGGTCCTCGGGCAGTCGCTCGCGCGCATGCGCCGCGTGGACGATGCTGGCTTGATCGAAAGCTGCCTGCAGCGGACGGTCGAGCCTTGCGAGCGCGCAAGCGTGCTCGATGCCCTGGCTCTCAACGGCAGTGCCCCGGCAGTGGGCGCATTGCTCGAAGTGGCGGCCGGCAGCGCGCGCGCCGCGGAACGCGCCCGCGCGTTGGAAGCGAGCGCAGCCGCGCTGTCCGGCGTGCCGCTCGAGCGCTTGGGTGTGCTGGGCCGCAACGCGAATTTCCTGCTTTTCGAGAGTTGGATGAATGAGATTTTCGAACCGGGAATCTGAAGCGCGCACCAACCTTGCACGTCCGCGCCCCGCCGCCGCGTAGAATCGCCGCACGTGAAAGCCATCGCCATTTCACTGTTCGCGCTGCTCGCCCTCTGGTTCGCGCCGCCGAGCGGCGATTGGGACTCGTGGTCCGATTGGTGGCGCCTGCACCGGCGCGAGTACTTCGCGGCCACGCCGTTCGACTCGACCGTCGATGAACACGGAAACGCGACCGCCTCCGCGAAAGTGCTGGAGTGGAATTCGCTCGCGCTCTTTACGGCCACGGCCGCACTGAAGTCCGGCGATGGCGCGCTTCGGCGCGCGGCCGCGATCACGTTGGCGCGCCTGGGCGATCCGCTGGGAGCGCAGAAAATCGCGCCGCTGGTCAGCGACGGCGATTCGTCCGTGCGTCAGGGCGCCTTGCTCGCGCTCGGGACCTTAGAGTCGGACGAGGCTCGCGGAGTGTTGCTGGGAGTCGCGAACGGCACGAACACGGCGGCGAGCAGCGCGCTCGATGTCGGCACGGCCTTCGTGGCGCTCACGTTGTGTCGCGCGGGCGCACTCGACGGCAAGATCGATGCTGTGCTCGAAGCGAAGCTCGACAGTTCGAAGAAAATCGCGCGCGAAGTCCACAGCGGCGCGTTGCTGCATCAGAAGCTCGCGCGCGTCAGCCGCCTGTGGCCGGCCACGCGCGCAACAGCGCTGGACGAACAGGCTCTGCTGGAAATCCGCTGCCTCGCGCTCGAGGCCCTGGCCGGCTCGCCGGAGAGCGAAGATTATTCGATCCTCGCGGCCTCGCTGCAGAGTCGCGAATTGGAACTGCGACGCTCGGCCGCGCTGGCGCTGGGTGTGTCGCACGATCCGCGCGCTGTCGCGCTGCTGATCGCCGGCGTAGATGGTGAGCGCAATGCCGCCGCGCGCGGTTTCATGATCCTCTCGCTGGGCCGGCTCGCTACGCAGGACGCGGTGACGCGCCTGTTGCTCGAGCGGCAGCGCACGGCCGCGCTGGACCGAGCCTGGGCCTGGATGGCGCTTGGGCTGGCGGCTCGAGCCGGTAACGCGAAAGCGCGTTCGGCGTTGGATTTGATGCTCGAAACGAAACTGCAGCCGGGTGAACACGCGACGAGTCTGGTCGCGATCGGTCTCGCGCGGCAGACCGGCGCGCTGGACTTCCTCGAGGCCGCGGCGATGTCCAAGGGCGACGTCGATCTCGCGCCCTTTGCGACCGAAGGGTTGGCTTTGATGGCGACGACACCCGCGCACGCGCTGCTCGTCGCGCGCTTTGCGCAAGCTTCGGCCGACACGGACCGCCTGGCGCTTTTCGACGGACTTGCGCGCATGCGCGTCGAATCGGACGCGCCGCTCTTGATCGAACAGTGGCGGCGCAATTCATCGGGCGAGCGGCGCTTCGAAGCCGCGCAGACTTTGGCGCGTCACGGATCAGCGAGTGCGATCGAGGCGTTGATCAAACAGGCTCGCGACGAAAGCAAGACCGGTCAAGAACGCGCCGCCGCGCTCGAGGCTGTGAGCCTTGCGCTTTCGCGCCGCCCCCTCGACCGACTCGCAGCCCTGGCCACCAACTCGAACTTTTTCGCGCTCGACGCCTGGATCCTGGAGATCGCTCGTTCCGGTCTCTGAGACACCGATACGGTACCAGGTTCGACTTCCGCATCTCACGCGCAACGTCAGCACCCGCGGCGCCGTCCTTGCGCCGGGTGGCCGAAGTCGAACCTGGTACCGTATCCAGGTTCGACTTCGCCATGCGGCGCGCAACGCCGGCGACTGCAGCGTTGTCGCCGCAGCATATGCGGAAGTCGAACCTGGTACCGTATCGTTGACTAGACGCGCGCGGTGGCGCGCTGCAATTCGGCGACGACCATTGCGCCGACTTCGCTGCCGCGGTGAACACCCGTGCCG
>JAYUOR010000778.1:0-2477 GCA_043760765.1 Planctomycetota bacterium
CTACCAGGACGACAAGACCGGCGTGCTGCAGCGCCGCACGGGCGCGAAGGCCCAATACGACTACTTCTTCAACGAGAAGATGTACGGCTTGGCGCAGACCAGCATCGAAAACGACAGCCAGGCCGACCTCGAACGGCGCTGGATTCTGGGCGTCGGCGCCGGCCGTCAGTTCATGGAGGACGCGGTCCGCAAGTTCTCGGCGGAAGCCGGCCTTTCGTGGTTCGACGAGCACTTCGGCAACTCGCCGAGCTCCGACTACATCGCCGCGCGCATGGCCTACAAGTACGACCGAAACCTCAACAAGGACTGGGTCTTCTTCAATGGCGGCGAGCTGTATCCCTCGCTCGAAAATGCGAACGACGTCTACGCCAAGGTCGACACGCGCCTGAAGGTCACGCTGTCCGAGAAGCTGTACGCGCAGGCCCAATGGGTTTTCGACTGGGACAACACTCCCGCCGGCGGCAACGAGCGCATCGACAATCGCTACATCATCTCCATCGGCTGGACGTTCTAACGAGCTCCGAACCCAACCACACACAAGAGGCAATCCCATGGGAACGATGCAAGAGTTCAAAGAGTTCGCGATGAAGGGGAACGTGATCGATCTCGCCGTCGGCGTGATCATCGGCGCTGCCTTCGGGAAGATCGTCGCGTCGCTGGTCGCCGACGTGATCATGCCGCCGATCGGCTTTCTTATGGGTGGCGTCGACTTCAAGAACCTGTTCTTCGAGCTCGGGGGCCACCACGCGACGCTCGCGGAAGCCACGGCGGCAGGTACGGCAGTCATCCGCTACGGCAACTTCATCCAGACCGTCGTCGACTTCCTGATCGTGGCGTTCTGCATCTTCATGATGGTGAAGCAGGTCAACCGCCTGAGCGCCGCCAAGAAGTAGCTGCAGCGCGCTATTCGGGAAGACTCAACGCGTCGCGCAGGGCGTCGGTGATCGTTCGGCGCACGATCGCTGGCGCCTGTCGCGACGGTTCGAGCGCAGCACAGTGTTCGGCGAACATCTCGTGCTGCGCACGGCCGAACCACAGTTCGGGTGACGGCGTGCCCGTCGCCTGATAGCGCCAGGCGATGTCGGCGTCGGCACCGAGGCCTTCCAGATCGTTCAACCTGGCCGCAAGTTGCTCGAGCGGCGCCCGCGGCAAGGTCGTGCGCGTCACCAGGTCGAACCACGAGAGCGTACTGAACACCAGGCGATAGGTCGTACCCTCGCGCCGCGGGCCGACGGCGAGCACGCGATCGCGCGCGCCGTCCTTGAACAGGGCGTGCCGGCCTGGATCGAAGCTCTTCTGCGTCGCGTTGCGCGAAGATGCGGAATTCATCGGCGCGCTCCACACGCACAGATCCAGGTGCGCGATGTCGTCCTTCGCGGCGCGTTCCAGATCGTTCACGTCGCAGCGCAGGTGGGCGAGTTCGGATTCATAGAGCGAGCCAAAGTCCGCCAACTCGCCATCGAGCAGCCTTGGAAAGTGCTCGAACAGGAATTCGCTCGCGCGCTGCCAGCGATCGAGATCGCTCAGACCGCAAAGATCCGATGCGATCGGCGAGCGCAAGGGATCGACGACCGCGCCGACGATGCAGTCGATCGCGAAACCGCGCTCGCTTGACCCGCGGAAAAAGTCCCCGGCCGCAGCGGCTTCCAATAGCGCCGTGGCGCGCGCCCTCGCCAATTCGGGATGGCGCGCCGCGAACATGGAGCAATTGCCGTCGGTGTCAAAGTGGTTGTTGACGATCGAGGAGCAGCCAAAGGCGAGTCGCTCGCGCTCTTTCGCCGGCAGTGCGCCAAAGGCCAGCACGATTTCCGTCGAGAGGTCGCGGCGCAGCGCGATCGGCGTGCGATTGCCCGGCCAGTGCGAGAGATTCAGTCCGGGTGCGCCGAAAGCGCCGTCCACGGAGATCACACGATCAGTGCCGGCCACGGACTGGTAGCGAAGCGCGAGTTCCACGCTCGTTCGAGCTACTGCTTGACCGGCGCCGAGCCGGGCTTTTTCCCGGCCGCTTCCGCGGCGCGCTTGTCGATCAATGTCTGCACGAGCCTGATGTTGTTGCCGGTGTCGCGCTGCGCGGTCGTCACCGCTTCGCGCGTGTCCGGAGAAAGATCGTTGCGCTTGAGCAGCGCGTTCGCTTCGGCGAGCCCCTGGACGTACATCGCCTTCGCGCGCTCGAGATCGCGCAAGAAGTAATAGTGCAGCATCACCGCTGTGTCGTTCAGGTAGTTGGGATTCTTCGGTTCGAGTCCGAGCGCAACCTCGTAGGCGACGAGCGATTCCTCCCAGAGCTTATTCACCTTGGCTTCGTCGTAGGCTTTCGGCGCGGGAGTCAGCGCGCCCTGCGTGTCGCGCAGCCGGTCGCCCTCGTCGCGCAGGAATAAACCGAGGTTGTTCCAGTGGCGCGAATTCTCCGGCACTCGGGCAACGATCTTCGTGATCAGATCGCAGGCGAAAGCAGCTTCGAGGTTCAAGGGCTCGCC
>JAYUOR010000779.1:0-6226 GCA_043760765.1 Planctomycetota bacterium
CTGGTTGATTGATCTCGAGGTTGCCGCCCGGGCGCATTCCCAGAGCGAGGCCCTTCTTCACTAGGCTCCGTGGTCCCCACCACGTCGCGTTGGGCTAACGTCATGTGCAGGCGCACCGGTCGACCTGCGAGCTCGCTCAGTACAGCCTCGATGCGGCCAGCATATTGGTTTCGGATCCAGTCCAACTTGAATCGGTTGGCCACTCGAACCGTGACCACCGCTCCCGCATCAGCGTGCTCCGTGAAATCAGCAGCCGGAAGCGGGCGGATCCAGGTATTGAATTGTTGTTCGGGCAGTTCTGCCGCGAGTCGCTCGCAACCGCGCTGCCAGAGGTCAGCCACCATGTGGAGAACTCATCCGTTGGGAGCCTAGATTGTACGCCGCCAAGACCGCCGGTTCGTCTGTTATCCACAGTTTAGAAAGAACCGGCACAAGCCTGCCTAACGATTCAAAGGCCCGGATTCGTTGACCCCAGCCCAAGATTCTGCTGTAATACTCGGCTTTTCCACGTACGTCCCAGAGGACACCGTGGACACATCCCACTGAAATTTCTCCGCCAGGAACTCGGCAACGATTGCGCAGACAGCGGCGCCTCCACGACTATGAAACGCACCTATCAAGCATCGAAGATCCGCCGCGCACGCGTCCATGGCTTCCGCGCTCGCATGAAGACCCGTGGTGGACGCGCCGTCGTCAACGCCCGCCGGGCCAAAGGTCGCAAACGCCTTTCCGTCTGATCCCGACCCGGGGCTCGGTGCCAGGCCAGGGTTGTGCGGCCATGGCCTGCAAGCGGGTCAGCCGGATGGTGCATTCAGTCGACTTTGAACGGGTTCTTGCGCGTCCGGCGGTAGTGGCGAATCGCCACTTCGCGCTGCATTGCTTGGAAAGCGAGCCTTGCGTTCGATTCAACACGCGCTTGGAGCCCCTAAAGACAATCTTATCAACAGTCGACGATCCCTTCGGTAACGTTTCTGTGGATAAGGTTTTGCGAATGGGCCAGCAAGCGCCTGACCCGGGCTGCATTTGGCTCGGGATCGTGGTGCCCAAGCGCTACGCGCGCCGCGCCGTAACACGGACGTTGCTGAAGCGCCAGATCAGGTGCGGCGTTGCGCGACATATAAATTGCCTCCCCAGCGGAATGTGGGTGTTTCGACTTCGCGCCCCGTTCGACCAGCCACGCTACGTCGCGGCCGCACCGGAACCATTGCGCGCGACTGTTCGAAGGGAAGTCGATCAGTTGTTGGAAACGATGAAGACTTCGAAATTGGACATAGCTTGAATAGGGCTCAGCCATGAATACGAAATTGACTTGGCCCGCCCGGGTGATGATTGTGCTCGTCAAGGGGTATCGCCTGTTCCTCAGTCCGTGGCTCGGAAGTTCCTGTCGGTTCAGCCCGACTTGCTCTGAGTACGCGATGCATTGCCTCCAGGAGCACGGCGCCGCACCAGGGGCCTACCTCACACTGGTGCGTTTGGCGCGCTGCCATCCCTGGTGCGAGGGTGGAGTCGATCCGGTACCACAACGCATGCCGCGCTGGCCATTCGAAACCTCGAGCGTGCGCTTGGCCCCAGACGTCCACCCTGCCCAAGCTACGCCGAGGAAACTGTTTCCATGAACGATATGCGCCGCACCATTCTCTGGGTGGTGTTCTCGATGTCGCTTTTCCTGATCTGGGATGCGTGGAACCGCCATACGGGTCAGCCTTCCATCTTCTCCCCGCCTTCTTCGACCACTAAACCGCCCGCCGCGGGAACCGCGCCCGCAACAAGTGCATTGCCGGCCATTGCGGTAACCGCTAGTTCCGCTCCCGGCCTGCCCGTAGCGGCGGCCAGCGCAGATTCAACAACACGCAGCGAACGCGTTGACGTGACCACCGACGTATTCAAGGCCACACTGGATACGCGCGGCGCGTCATTGGTCCGCATCGAACTTCTGGGTCAGGTCGACCCCCTCGATCGAAGCAAAAACATGGTTTTGTTTGATCAGTCGCCGCAACGCCTCTACGTCGCGCAAACGGGGCTCCTACCGCCCACCGGAGGGGCCGGGCTGCCGAATCATCACTCGACAATGAAACTTGTGTCAGCAGATCGTGCCCTCAAGGACGGGGCCAACGCGTTGCACATACGCTTCGAGTCGGAAGAAATCGGCGGTGTCAAGCTCGTCAAGACATACACGTTCGAGCGTTCCAACTACGTCATCCGCGTCACCCACGAAATCGTCAACACAAGCGGATCGCCGGTTGCCCCGAGGCTCTATGTTCAACTGGTCCGCGATGGAAATGCGCCGGCCGGCGAGTCGAGCTTCTACTTCACATTCACCGGGCCCGCAATCTATACCGACGCTGCCAAATTCTCGAAGATCGACTTCAAAGACATTGACAAGCGCAAGCCGGGTGAGAAGGCGCAGCACGCACTCGATGCCGACAATGGCTGGATCGCGATGGTTCAGCACTATTTTGCAAGTGCCTGGCTGATAGACAAGGCAGACGGCGCAAAACTGTCACGCGAGTTCTACACGGGCAAGGTTGAGGCGAACACCTATTCCGTTGGAATGATTGCTCCGATCGGCGAAATTGCGGCTGGCGCAAGCAAGACCTTCGAAGCGCGGCTGCTCGTCGGACCGCAGGAAGAAGACAAGCTCGCTGCACTTGCGCCGGGCCTGGAACTCGTCAAGGACTATGGCTGGTTCACGATTCTCGCCAAGCCGCTTTTTTGGCTGCTGACGCAACTGCACAAGCTCATCGGCAACTGGGGCTGGGCGATCGTCGGCCTTGTGATCCTGCTCAAGATCGCTTTCTATTGGCTCAACGCAACGGCCTATCGGTCGATGGCAAAGATGAAGGCGATCAACCCAAAAGTCATGGCGCTGCGTGAACGCCTCAAAGATAAACCGCAAGAAATGCAGCAAGAAATGATGCGCATCTATCGCGAGGAGAAGGTCAATCCACTGGGTGGCTGCCTGCCGATCTTTGTGCAAATGCCCTTTTTCATAGCGCTCTACTGGGTCTTGCTCTCCAGCGTGGAAATGCGCAATGCGCCGTGGGTTGCGTGGATCACTGATCTTTCAGCGAAAGACCCGTTCTTCATCCTGCCGCTGTTGATGACGGGCACGACAATGTTCCAAACTTGGCTCAATCCGACGCCTCCCGACCCGGTGCAGGCGAAAATGATGTGGATCATGCCGCTCGTTTTTTCGGCCATGTTCTTCGTTTTCCCCGCGGGCCTGGTGCTGTACTGGCTGACCAATAACATTCTGTCGATCGCCCAGCAGTACTTGATCAATAAGCAGTTGGGCGTCCTGGGGAAGTAGTGCAGCTGGCGTGAGGCCCGGCGAGATTTCGCAGCGTCACCGGCGCAGGAGTTGTCTGATGTTGGCCGGCATGCACGATACCATCGTTGCCATAGCCACGGCCTCGGGCCGAGGCGCCATCGGCATCGTGCGTGCGTCGGGCCCGCGCCTTGAGCCGCTCATCTTGGCGATTTGCGGCGGTCCACTCGAAGCCAGACGAGTGCACTATCTTCCCCTGCTCGGTGCCGACGGTCTTCCGATCGACAAGGGCGTCGCGATCTACTTTGCTGCGCCGAACTCCTACACCGGCGAAGACGTGCTCGAGCTCCAGGCACACGGCGGTCCGGTTGTCCTTCAATTGCTTCTGGCGCGGTGCCTTGAAGCCGGTGCCGAGGTTCGTACGCGCATCGCGAAGCCTGGCGAATTCACGCAACGCGCGTTTTTGAACGGCAAACTCGATCTGGCGCAGGCCGAAGCCGTCAGTGACCTGATCGACGCGAGCACAGAAGCGGCGGCTCGGTCCGCAACACAATCGTTGAGCGGCGCGTTCTCCGGCAACGTCACCGCGCTTGCCGTGCAGCTCGTCGAATTACGCGCCTTGGTCGAAGCCACACTCGACTTCCCTGACGAAGAAATCGACTTCCTGGACAGGGCAGACGCGCAACGCCGACTGGCACGAATCGCTGCGGCCCTGGACGACGTATTGCTGCGCGCGCGCCAAGGTGCGCTGTTGCGCGAAGGCGTCAAAGTCGTGCTGGCCGGTCAACCGAACGTGGGGAAAAGCTCGCTGCTCAACGCGTTGGCAGGTGCCGAACTGGCGATCGTCACACCGGTGCCGGGCACGACACGTGACAAGGTCAGCGAAACCATTCAAATCGAGGGCGTCCCGATCCACGTGGTCGACACCGCTGGTTTGCGAGACTCGAACGATCAGGTCGAGCGAATCGGCATCGAGCGAGCCTGGGGCGAAATTGCGAGCGCTGATCTCGTGCTGTTCCTGCATGACACGACACGCGCCACGGACGCCCCATACATTGCTGCCGAGACCCGGCTTGCCTCACAGTTGTCTGCTGCGCTGCTGCGTGGGACCCGGGTGATCGACGTCCACAACAAAATTGACGTGATGTCAGTCCAGTCCGGGACCCAGGGCTTGGGCGTCTCGGCGCTTAGCGGCGACGGGCTGTCGACTCTTCGCCGCGCAATACTTGAATTGGTGGGCTGGCAATTGCCCGCAGAGGGAGTTTTCCTCGCGCGTGCGCGCCACCTGCACGCCTTGCGCCGGGCTGCAGACCACGTAACACAGGCCTGTCGACATGCGGCTCAGGCAAACGCGGCGCTCGAACTGTTCGCCGAAGAACTGCGCTCGGCGCATCGCGCCCTGGAAGAAATCACCGGCGCATTCAGTACCGAAGATTTGCTTGGCCAGATATTCGGCCGGTTCTGCATCGGCAAATGATTGATAGCGACTCCATCGTGACATCTTCACGGTCAGACGGGGCGCAGGAACTCCAGAGGCACTTGACAGCCCGTTGAAGGCGCGCGGCGCGGCGGGATAATTCGGACTCTATGACTGCCCGGCGCTGAACGAACCCATGATGGATGTCAATGAACTGCTGAAGGCCATCCAGTCGCTCAACACCGAAGATGCCTTTCGCGCGCGTTTCACGCTCGAACAATGGCGAACAGTGACGCCATTCCTGGCGCCGCACGATATTCGTACCGGCGACTTGTTGATCAAACAAGGCGACACCGACCACACGATGTATTTGCTCGGGCAAGGCTCTCTGCAGGTGTTCGTCAGCGGCGCAACGGCGGGTACGAACAAGATTGCGATTCTGCGTGCGGGTGCGGTCGTCGGTGAAGCGGGGTTGTTCGGCGAATTTCCGCGCATGGCCAGTGTCGAGGCAATGACGCCTTGCGTCGTCTGGGCGCTGCGCGGGCCGCGCTTGGAGGAGCTCGCGCAACGGGCCCCCGCATTGGCGCTCGAACTGCTTCGTGCCGCAGGTGCCGTGATGGCGACGCGCGCGCGGGCGCATTTGGCACGCAAAATTTCGTTCGCTTGAGGCCGGCGCCGTCGGCAGTGGCACGCCTGAGCAGGTGCTGCGCCTCAGAACCGGCCAAGCAGTTTGGCTTCGGCGAGCGCCAGGGGCTCGGGAAGGCCAGAGAGAACCAGCGTGTCACCGGCAGAAAGCACCACCTCGTCGTCAGGCTTCGAGACCGCACCGCTGGCGCGCCGCAGTGACACAGCACTCACCCCGACTGCATGCAAGGCCAGATGCGCCAGCGTCTGCCCCACGCAACCCGCCGCCGGTGGCAGAGTTACCGAGAGCAATCGCGCTTGGCGCATTTCATCCACCGTGTCGTCATCCGCGCCATGAAAGTAGCCGCGCAGCAAGCCGTAGCGCGCTTCGCGCTGGGCTTGCACGACGTGGATGACGCGGCCCATCGGAACCCCGACCAAGGCCAGCGCATGACTGGCGAGCATCAGAGAACCTTCAATGGCCTCCGGTACCACCTCGGTCGCGCCCGCGCCACGCAAACGCTCGATGTCGCTGTCGTCGAGCGTGCGCACGACGACAGGAACTTTGGGCGCGTGGGTCTGCACCAGGCCCAAGATCTTCAAGGCTGACGGCGTGTCGTGGTAGCTCACGACCACCGCGCTGGCGCGCGCCAAGCCGGCGGCCATCAGGCTTTGCAATCGGGCCGCGTCGCCGAACACCACACTTTGCCCGGCAGCAGCCACTTGCCGGACCCGATCGGGGTCAAGGTCGAGTGCCATGTAGGCAATGCCTTCGCCTTCGAGCAAGCGAGCCAGGTTTTGTCCGCTGCGGCCGTAGCCGGCGATGATGACGTGGGCTTCCGCATTGATCGCGCGCTTGGCGATCGTGGTCATCGCCACCGACTGCATCAGCCAATCGCTCGCGCTCAACCGCATCA
>JAYUOR010000780.1:0-17827 GCA_043760765.1 Planctomycetota bacterium
CCTGATGCAGCTCATCCGCGGGTAAGCGGCCCAACTGTTCCAGCAACCAGCGTTTTGCCTCTCCGGATTTCCACTGTTCGAGGTCGGACAGCTGATCGAGCTTTCGATCGAGAATTCGGATCAGAGGCTTCAAGTCGGCGAGCAGCCAAGCCTCGAACTCCTGAACAGCGATGGCGATCACGACCGGGGGTTGTGGCAGACGCCGCTGGTCGACAATCGACTTCAACATTGTCCGTCGTGCCTCAGCGCCATCCTGATCAACGAGGATCACGGCAAGGTCGGGGGCAATCTTGGGATGTGTCCAGGTCAGCAGTCTTTCGAGGACACGCGAATCGAGGAGTTGACTCCCTTTCGCTGACTTGCCGCGAACGAGCAGAGGCGCCTGAAACTGAATTGAAGCTGCGTCTCGATTCGTAGTCAGGGCAACGCAACGTCGCGTCAGGATATGTGCGGGTCCGAGATCGTCGTCTGCGATCCGTGAGCGCCTTGCGAACAGCGGCGGCATTTCGATCGCCCCCGTCTCGTTGGGCCCCTCTGCGTACAGGACGACGCGCACGATCAACTCTCAGGGCGTGCCGCCCAATCCGCCGGAAAGCCAAGCCTGCCCCAGGGACTCGTCGTAGACCTTGAACGCCGAGCGCCATTGCTCTGTGCCGGTTGGGATCTCGAGGATCTCGACGGAGCCATCGTCTTGCCGTTGAAGCAGTCGCACTTCTTCGGGTTGCACGAACTCGAGCACTGTCGGCGAATGAGTCGTCAGCACGACGCGCATGGAGCGACCCGTGAGTTCCCCAGTTGCCAGCTTGCGCAACAGGTCGACGATCTCGCCGAGCAGGAAGGGGTGGAGTCCGTGCTCCGGGTCCTCGATGACGAGGATGTCCACCGGCGGCGTCTGATGGGCGAGCAGGAGGAATGCCAGTGTGAACAGGGTTCCGTCGGAAACTTCTTGCGGTTGATACCAGCGCGTCGAATTCCAGCGATCTTGGAAGCGCAGCGTGATCTGGCCGGCGAAATGAGGGACGGTGTCCACATCGGAATAGACAGGAACCAGTGAACAGAACCTCCGTGAGAGCTCAGCTTGCTGAACTCTTGTCAGGGTGCCGAACACATTCGTGAGGTTCGATCCATCGCGACCCAGTTTGGTCTCCTTCGTGACCTGATTCGAAGTGCGAAGTGCTCCCACAATCAATTCAAGTAGTTGGAACGTTGGGGCCGGACTCGCAGCTCCTTCGAAAGCGACCGCATTTTCACTGGCACCGACATTCAGCATCGCCCGCAACCCCAGCGAGTTGTCGAACTGACGCTCAACAACGACGGCAAGTTCGCTACGTCCCTGCCACACATCGCCCGCGTGGAGCCGGAACTCAGGATTCAATGCCCGGACGAGCGAAGACTTGCCCGAAGCATTCGCCCCGACGAGCACCGTGAGCGGAGCAAGACGCAGAGTCGCGTCCTTGAAGCAACGGTAGTTCTTGAGCTTGACCTCCATGCGCAGACTGTACCGCGGGACGGCTTACAGTCGAACGACAGGCATGCCGGATTCAGCTCCAAAATGGACCAGACCGCCAACGGGTGGCACCGGGCGTGATCGAAACGGGATCAGGGCAAGCCATCCGTTGGTCTCGATCACTTCCTTCGCGGACCTTTGGTGTGCGGGCAGATGTTGCGAAGTTGAAAGAGAAAGGAGATGCCCGACGAGTTGTGCGCAGCGCTGCCCGTCGCGCCTGAGCTCGATCAAAGTCCGACGACGTATTCGAGCGCGTTGGTCAAGGTCGCGTTGTTGCGCGGGGCAAATCCCTGATCTCGGCCCCAGTACTGACAATCGACAAGAGTTCCCGGCGTGCGCAGCGCGGGTATCGGCGCTCCGCCAAGCGCGCCGCTGGCGAAGGCGTTCATGTCGATCGAATGGAAGCCGCTGCAATCGTCGATCGGCGCGCTGCGGCCCCGCGAGCTGGCCCCCGGCGTCAACGCGCGCGGAGCACCGACGCACAAGGTGCCTCCCGCGAAGGGTAGCGCCGCGCGACCGCTGACACCGTAGAGCACGAGTCCCGGTTTGTTGTTGCGCAGGTTCCAAGCTTGGACCTGAAAGCCTTCGGGGTCCGAGGCGCTGGGAATTCCTCGCGACGTGAGCAGCGGTGTGCAACCGAGCGCGTTGACCTTCGCGGTGCAGTACGACGACGGAGCCGGGGCGTCCGCGTAGATGGCGAGGGTTTGGGACTCACACGCTTGGATTCCGATGTAAACCTTGCCCGGCGGCGGCGGCGGCATCGGAACTGTATTGAAGGGTGGCGTTCCGGTGAAGATCACCTGTCCATCGCTGCGCAGGCCCATCAGATAATAGAAGGTTGGGTTCAACGACCGGCCGTTGGCGACCGCAGTGTATTGGGTCCCCGGCGGCGGCGGAGGCAAATTGGGCGGGACAACTTGTCCCCAACGTACGATCGCGCCATCACTGCGCAGCGCCAGGCTCGCGCCATCGCCGGCGGTGAGGAACACGTACGACAGACCTGCGGGCAGCGCCGGGACAGTCGATTCACCGTTGAAATTGCTGCCCCACGCGACGATTTCGCCATCGCTTCGCCGCGCAAGGTTGTGCAAATATCCGGCGGCGATCGCAACGTAGCGCGCGCCCTGCGGCAACGGCGGGACATTGCATTGTCCGAAGCTGTTGTCGCCGAACGCCACTACCGTTCCGTCGCTGCGACGAGCGAGCGAATGCCGAAAGCCAGCCGCTGCTTCAACATACGTGAGGCCGGCAGGAAGCGTCGGGACGCTGCACTGACCATGGGACGCGTTACCCCAGGCGACCAGCGAACCGTCGCTCACGCAGCCTAGCGCGAAATCGTGGCCGACATCGAGTTCAACGAACCGCAGGCCGGCTGGAAGCACCGGCACCGGATCATTCGGCGAATAGCGGCCCCAGCTGAGAATGTTTCCGTCGCTGGTCCTGCCAAAGCCTGCCATCCAGCTGGCGCCGATCTCCGCGAAGGCCACGCCAGCCGGAAGCGCAGGAATGTTCGTAAGCCAACCCCAGTTGGCCGCGCTACCGTCGCTTCGAAGTGCGGAGGCGTGATATCGGCCGCAGCTGACCTGGACGAAGGGCAAACCGGGCACAGGCAGGGGAACGTCGAAGACTCCAACTTGGTTTGTTCCCCAGGCGACGAGCAGGCCATCGCTGCGCAGAGCGACGTTCTGCAAACCTCCGGCGCTTACGTCGATGTACACGAGGCCCACAGGCAACGGCGGGACTTGAAGTTGCGCGCGCGTGTTGTCGCCCCACGCTCGGATCGATCCGTCGCTCAGCCGAGCCACGCTGTGCGATTCCCCGCCGCCAAATTGCGCGATGGAAACGCCGGGCGGCAGCGGCGGCACATTGCACTGTCCGGCGATGTTCGAGCCCCACGCGACCAGAACGCCGTCGCTTCGCAGCGCCAAGGCGTGTGCGTCGCCCGCGGCGATGCCGACATAGCTGACGCCGACTGGCAGCACGGGCACGTTCCACAATCCCGGGGAATAATTGCCGCCCCAGACCACGACACTTCCGTCGCTGCGACGCGCCATGCAGAAGGAGTCTCCGGCGGCGGCCTCGACGTAGGTCAACCCTGCGGGCAGTGGCGGGACGATGTTCGGGGCCATACTCCAACCCCACGTGACCACCTTGCCGTCCGTGCGGAGCGCTAACCCATGGGAGAATCCCGTCGCGACTTGCGTGTAGCGCAGTCCCGGCGGCAAGGTCGGGATCGTGCACTCCTCCGCGCTGTTGAAGCCCCAGCCCACGACGGTGCCGTCCGTCCGCAAGGCGATGGTCTGACCGACGCCGGCGGCAACCTGGGTGTAGAAGGGACCGTTCCAGCGCGAATCCAGCACATACATGCCGCGCTGGCTGACGCCTGATTGGCTCGAGGCGTTGAGCGGGAATGCGCAGGCGAATAGCGCCGCGAGGAACAAAGCCGTGCCCCCTCGAGAAGTTCGGTTTCCGACATTCGATGTCTGAGCTGCGGAAAGGTACTGAATGCGCCGAGTGAACATAGGAGTCTCCGAGAAGCTGCAGGCGAATGGCATGCCGTCGCGAAATCAGCTCCAGCGGGCATTTCATGCACGTGGTCGCGGGGACTTGACGCCAAGCGCACATATCATCGTGCGCTTTCGAACACGATTCGCTACGACATCGTGCGCAGACGCCGGTGCACTGCCGCTTCCATGTCGGCGCATTTGTGCAGCTGATCCGCGAGCAGGTCGTGGTCCATCGCCATGCGCTGCTTGCACATCTTCGCGGCGTTGAGCGCAAAGCTGCGCCATTCGTCGCCGGCCTTGGCTAACTCATCGGCGAGCTCCATCAACACTGGCTCGTTCACGATCGGCGCGGCTTCCTGCAGGAATGACGCATACAAGAATCGGAACCCCGCGCCGCCCGTGCCGATCTCTTCCTGCATGCGCACCATGTGGCCGATGAACAGGCGATTGTATTTTTCCTGCGCGGCACTCTTGCGCGGCAATTTGCGCAGCTTGTTGGCGACGAAGCGCACACCGCGAATGCCGATGAACGGCAACGGTGTGCGCAGCATCATTCCTGAGTTGTAGTGGATCGCCTTGCGGATCGCGGGCGCGAGATCGAGCGACGCCGGGATCTTCGTCGGAAAGTAGAGCAAGCCCTTCGGCGCGAGCATGCCGCGCGTGAAACGCGACTTCTTCAATGATTCGGCGTCGCACTCGACCGGCGTGTCGATCACCGGATCGCTGATCAGGTATTTGTCGCCGCGTTTTCCATAAACGACCAGGTTGTGCGCGTTGAAGTGAAAGCGCATGTCCGGCGGAAAATAATCGAGCCAAAAAACGGACGTTTGCACGCCGACCGGCCTTCCTGCATCGAGATGGCGATCAAGCGCCGCCATGCCCGCTTCGGGATCGCGGAAGGTCTCGAAGGACATGCCGATGCCCAGGCGCTTCGTCAGGCCGCGGATCACGCTCTTTGGCGGCATGCGGTAGGCAATCAGCGGCATCCCGCCGAACTTGACGATCGGGATGTAGGCGAATGTCAGACTTCCGGAAACGCCGAAGGCCATCGGCTCGGACATCGCCACGCCGCTGTGGCGCAACAGGGCAGAGATCACGCCGCTCTCGCAGTGCGCGGACTGGCGATGCTCGAAAGGCAGAGCAGCGTCCATTTACGGACCTTTGGGCAGCGACTCGATCTGCTCGATGCTCATGCCGAGCGCATCCGCGTAGCGTTGCTTCTTGGCCAAGGGCAGTGCCTCGAAAATCGACGCGCGCAGATGCCGGCGAACTTGCCAGCGAAAGAAGCCCGAACTTTGCGCGAGCAGCAGCACGTCCATGCGGCAGCGGAACATGTGGTACTCCAGCGGCGACGTCAGACCGGCGCGCGCGCGCGCGAGTGCGTCCTCGGCCGCGATCACGTATTCCGCGATCGCCTGGTCGAGCACGATTTCTTCCGCTTCCCAACCGTTCGACGGCACGATCTTGTACTGACCGTTTTCATCCTGGGCATACAGCGCCTTGCTGCGGCCCTGGAATGCCCTGGCGCGATCCTGCGGAACTTCGTCCTTCTTCACCGCCGCTCAGTCCGCGTTCGGCGTGCACGCGGTCAAGTGCATGAAGCCCGTAGAGAAACGTCCGCTCTCGGGCACATAACACAACAGTCGCTGCCCCGGCTTGATGCGCCCGGAGCGGAACAGTTCTTCGAGGATGATGAACATCGACGCTGAACCGGTGTTGCCCTTGCTCGAAAGGTTCGTGAACCAGCGCTCCATCGGAATTTCGAAGCCGGCCTTCTGCAGACTTTGGTGCACGCGCTCGCGGAAGAAATTCGACGAGTAATGGGGCAAAAACCAGTCAATCTCGGCGGGCTTCATCGGATGGACGGCCTGCACGTCCGTGATTCCGCGCTCGACCGTGTAGCGCATGATGTGCTCGTTGAGTTGCTTGATGTCCTGCTTGACGCAGAAGATCGAGGATTCGAGCCACTGGCGCGCTTCGAAGGTGAGCCAGCCCTTCAACGATCCGTCGGACTGTTTTTCGGCGCCGGCGTACATGCACGCAGGCATTTCGCCGGCGTAGGAGCGCTGCCAGATCCAATCGATACGCAACGAAAGGCCTTGCGCGGCAGGTTTGGGTTCGAGCAAAGCCGCGCCCGCGCCGTCGGACAGCATCCAGCGCAAGAAATCCTTGTCGAAGGCGATCTCCGGACTCGCTTCCAAAGCGGCGAGCTTGGCCTCGACTTCTTCTTGGAACAGCTCGGCGCGCATCATCGCCGACGAAAGCTCGGAGCCGCAGGCGACCGCGTGCTTGAACTCGCCCGAGGCAACGCCCATCCAGGCGTACTTCATCGCAGTCAAGCTCGACAGGCACACGCCGGCGGAAGAGATCGTCTCGCAGGGCGGAAGCTTGAGCTCGCCGTGCACCATCGAGGCATGGCTCGGCATGATCTGATCGGGGATCGTCGTGCCGCAGGCGAGGCAATCGATGTTCTCCACGGCGAAGGACTTGTTCGCCAGGCGGCGCACGGCTTCGGCGGCGAGCTCTGCATCGCTGTGCGTCGGCTGATGCGTCTTCCGATCGACCGCGTAGTAGCGCGTCTGGATGCCGTTGGAGCGCAACACCGTGCGCCGCGCGCGCGACGGACGTTCGCCGACCTGGCCCAGGACCGACTCCATGTCGTCGTTGGACACGGGCGCGTTGGGCAGGAAGGCCGAGAGATTCGTGATGTAGACGTTCAAGCTGGTCTCTGCGATCGAGTCATCGCGAGCCGGAAGGCGAACCGTAGTAGGCCTTCTGGGCGGCGATGCGCTTGCGTGTGAGCGGGGCGAAGAGCGCCTTGAGCAGCGCCGCGAGCGGCACCACGGTCAGGATCATCGCCACGAGCCACAAAATGTAGAGCAAGAGCACGGGTTTGCGTTGGAAGGCGCCCTGCGGACCCAATGCCCGCAGCAAGCGACCCCAGATTCGAAACCCAGAGCGTATCGCGCGTTCGCTGGAAATCAGGCGTTCGTTGACCTTTACGGCGCCAAGGTTCGCCAGCAGGCCCTCGTCGAGGGGTTTTTCCGCCGCCAGGACGCTGGCGATGCGTTCACCGAAACGGCGGCTGGCTGCGATCTCCGCCGGACTGACCCCGGCGCGCGGGATCAGGCCGCCGAGCTTCGGCCCTTTGTTGCCCGACATGACCCACAAGGGGGTGGCCAGGAAACTGCCGATGCTGCCGGCCTCGTCGACCAGGGCGACGTGACCGACGAGGCGCGCGTTGCAGGCGGCGAGCAGGAGTTTCATCTGCTCCTGGGCCATCAACCACATGTCGCGGCAGGCGACCACGGTCACGACGGGC
Organism: Planctomycetota bacterium; assembly: GCA_043760765.1. Lineage (GTDB taxonomy): Bacteria > Planctomycetota > UBA1135 > UBA1135 > JADJQU01. The sequence goes on from JAYUOR010000780.1 coordinate 7,337, forward strand.
GTGTCGTTGAGGAGCTTGCCTGCCGCGTCGCTCTTGAGGAAGCCGGTCACGGGCAGCGCGGGCGAGAGAAACCAGACCTGATAGCCGAGGATCACCAGGTCGAAGCGTTCGTTGGCGTCGACTTGAAGCGGCTCCAGCTCGGGCGGGTCGAGGTAGATCGCCTCCGGAAACGTGTCGAAGAAGCGCAGGATCGGCCAGGGGAAGGGATAGGCCTTTTTCGGCCGCAGCGTCTCAACCGTCAGCGCAACATCGGGATCGTTGCGCAACGGCGCGATCAGGCTCGACATCACGTCCGTGAGCTGACCGCTCTGCGAATACTGGACGACCAGGACTTTTTTCGGGCGCTTCAGGAACGTGCTAGGGAAGGGGGCCGATGCGGAGTCTCGCGCGTCGTGGTTGCGCGCACCGAGTATACGCTCAGTGCTTCAGCTCGAGCGCGGCGTGCGTGTGATCCGCGTCGAGTTTCGCGCTCGCCGGCGAGCTGACGCGCATCCACTGCCTGCCGGGCAAAGTTCCGCGGGATTCGAGCCAGACGTCGTAGGCACGAAGGGGCAGGCCCTGGAAAACGATCTTCTCGTGACCGGTTGCATCGAAGTAGAAACCCGTGCGCGTCCGAGGCTGGCTCGAACCGGCGTCGGCGAGGGCGACGGCCCATTCCTGCGTTTCGTGATCGCCCGCCGAATTCGCGTTTACGCTCAAGCTGCCCGGCTCGCCGACGACGAGCACGCGCTTGGGAGTGGTCGCCTCGTGCAAGACCGTCAGCTCGCCGAAATCGCTCTCGACGTAGATCGTGATTTCCGTGCGCGGCAACCCGTCGAGAGTCCAGCGGCCCTCTCCGTTCGAAGTGCACAGGCCATCGCCGGCTCCGTTCGTGCTGACGAAGACTTCCGCTTTGCCGACAAAACGCGAGCCGTCCGGATTCTGCAGCTCGAGTTCGACGCGCTGCGGTGCTTCGAGAACGATCGTGATCTCATCGGGCGGAATCGTCACGCCGAACAGGGCCTTCGGCGCAAGCCCCGGAGCCTGGGCGATGAGCGTGAAGGGCTGCGCGTAGATCGGGCCGAGACTGATTTCTCCCGCGGCGTCGACAGGATCGCCCTTCGAACTGCCGCCGTGGGCGTACTTCAGGCTCACGGTGGCGTTCGCGACTGGCTCTCCATTCTCGCTGCGAACACGCACGCGTAGCTTGAGCGGTTGGGCGGTGATCGGCATGTCGACGCGGCGGTGCTCGCCGACGGCAAGCGCGGAAATCTCTGCGCTGGCCAACACATGTCCGCTGCGATAGCGCAGTTCTGCGTGAAGCGGATTGTTCGCTGTCAGGCCGGAGGCGATGTAGCGCCCATTTTTGTCGAAGGAAATCCGTACTTCGCGTCGATCCGCTGGACCAGGCTGAGCGTTGTTCTCGAAAAGTGGAGGAACGCCGCTGATCACGACGTGCAAATCACGCGCTACACCCCTGAAGCCGCTGACCGCGAACTCGAGTTGACACTTGCTCTTCAGCACGACCACGAGTTCGGAACGCTCGATCGGCGCGGGAACCTGGGTGAGATCGTAGCCGTCCGCCAGCACTGCGATCTTGAGGACATCGAGTGCCAGCGCGAGCTGACACTTGCCATTTGCATCGGTGATGACGCCATCGAGCCCAGTCACCGAGGGCAGGGGCATCACCGAAGCGGATTCGACCGCGTGACCCTCGGAATCCTCGACACGAACGGACAGCGCGCGGGTTGGCTGAATCGCGAGATCGCCAACGTCCCAGACCCCGCGCGTGATGCCGGGCAGTGGGATGATGTGCGAAGTCGAGCCGCCACCACCCGGAAACGCGACGACCACCTGCAGCAAGTCCGGAAGCTTGCGTTGAAGCGCAAATCGAGCGCGCCCCTCCTCGTCGGCAGCCTTCATCGCACGCGAAGTCTCGTTGCTGGTCTTGCCCTTGCTGAGCGTGATCAATTCGACCTTGGCACGCGGCGCGGGAGCCGCGCTCGAATCGACGACGCGCAGCCGCAGTTCGAGACCTTCGCTAAAGTGCAGGCGGAGATTCCGCACTGGAGCCGGAAGATGAATATTGCGCTGCTCGGTCCCCTTGGATTCGTCGACGGACCAATACGGCCCTTCCCAGCCGAGACTGCCCGACGCGCCGCGGTCGAGTCCGTGGAATGCAAACGCGCCTTGCGCATCGGTCGTCGCCTGAGGACATCCTTGGAGCTTGAGTTTGCCGCGCAGCAGATCGCGAACGCTCGCGGGCAGTTGCTCGATCACGGCAAATGGCTTGAAGTCGGCGAACCAAAGCAAGTCGATCGCTTCGCGCGGAGCCGAGCCGTCAACATCGATCAAGCCGTAGAGTTCCTCGCCTTCGGGCAATGTGATTCGCCGCAAGCCGGCCGCGAGTTCGATCGTCTGAAGGAGCAACGGATAGCCGGGCGCGAGCACGGCGATCTCGCCGGGACCGGAGTTTGCCGCGAAATGCACGCTACCTGCGGCATCGCTGACACCGGACTCCAGCAAGGCTTGCTCGCGGAACAGCACGACGTGCGCGTCTGCGCTTGGAGAGCCGTCCGCGGCCGCGATCACGAGCTGCAACGCGGCTTCGTTCTGCGAGGCGAACGGCGCGGACTCGCCAACGATCGGAACGCGAGCGCTAGCCGCGGGTGACTCGACAGGCGGAGTCGGTGCTGTCCCAGGGATTGTTGATTTCAAGGAGCGTGTCGAAGCGGATTGCTTGCCCGTCTCGAGCAGGTCGCGCGCTCCACTCGAACGGAAGTACACCCCAAGCATGACGAGCACCACGGCCGCGGTGCAGGCCACGAAGAGCAGCGCGCGTCGACTCATGGATTTTTCCCGACAGCCACGCGCCGCGTACTCGACCGCGACGATCGGCAAGTTCGACGTGTGAATTCCATTCCAACGTCCATCGATTCCATCGTATCCTAACAGGGGCTACCCGGCCCGTGCCGAAGATCACCGTCGGGGACCGTTCGGCCTCCCTCGCCGTACGGCAGGGAGTACGCGACCGCAGCCGTGCCTCGAACGGCTCGCATAAGATTTCCAGCGGAATTCTGGTCGCCTGAGCGCACAGGCTCAGTCGTTACGGCATCAGGCCTGCACGGAAAACCCCAGGAGCTGCCCATGCCCGAGCACCAACCAGCGCAATCCAGCCTCGTTCGCTACCAGACCGAAGACGGTCAAACTTGCATCCAGTGCCGCTTCGAGCATGGGAGTTTTTGGCTGACCCTGGGGCCCATATCCGAACTGTTCCAGGTCACAGCGCCCACTTGAATCGAACAGTTGAGGAGCATTTTTCTCGCGGGCGAAATGGACCCCAGGGCAAATATTCGCAAACTCCGAATGGTTCGCCCAGAGAGTTCCCGCACGGTCAGTCGAGAAGTCGGGTGCTACAGCCTGCCCGCCATCCTCGCCGTCGGCGATCGCGTGCGCAGTCCACGCGTTCCGCAATTCCGCCAGTGGGCCACGGATCGTTTGAACGAGTATCTCGTCAACGGATTCGTGACCGACGACCACCGGCTCAAGCATCCCAGGGGCAAGGTCAACGCCGCCCACTTCGAGGAACTGCTCGAAGCAATCCGCACGTACAAGGGCAGCTTCCACTCCAATCGATTCAATGCGGCCGCGCTTGTCGCCCACGCGGCGGCCATGGGCACTTCAAACTCGAGCCCGACTTTGGGGCGCTCAATCCTCGACCTCCGGGAAAACTACCCTGACGCCGAAAGAGAGAGCGATCCTGATGAAGCGCCTGGAGGCGTACTTCAGGGTTGCGAGCAGGTTCGAAGACATCGTCGTCGGCGGATGAGACAGGAACCGCCGGTACTGAACATTCCGACATCGGATCGCTCCTCCCCGAGCGCCCCGCTTCCGGTTTTGGGCAGAATCTTGTCAGCCTCGGGGGACAGACTCAGTCGCTATCGCATCTGACTTGAACCGGATGGCTCCAAGAACTGACCATGCCCGAGAACCAACCGCCCCAATCCAGCCTCCTCCTCTACCAGACGGAAGACGGCCAGACCCGCATCCAGTGCCGATTCGAGAACGAGAGCCTCTGGTTGACGCAGGCGCTCTTGGCCGAGCTGTTCCAGAAAGACGTGCGGACAATCAACGAGCACCTTGTGAACATCTTCGAGGAGGGCGAGCTCAGCCGCGAGGCAACTATCCGGAAATTCCGGATAGTTCGGGTGGAGGGTGCGCGTGAAGTCGCTCGCGAGGTCGAACACTACAGCCTGCCGGCCGTCCTCGCCGTCGGCTACCGCGTACGCAGCCAGCGTGGCACCCAATTCAGACAATGGGCGACGGCTCGCTTGAGCGAGTACCTAGTCAAGGGGTTCGCGATCGACGACGAGCGGCTCAAGAATCCGACTGGAAAGGGTCACACAGATCACTTCGACGAGCTGCTCGAGCGCATCCGCGACATCCGCGCCAGCGAGCGCCGCGTGTACCTGCGCGTAAGGGAGATTCTCGCGCTGGCCGCCGACTACTCACCCTCCGATCAGGACACTCAGACCTGCTTTCGAACGGTGCAGAACAAGCTGCACTTCGCTGTCACCGGAAAGACTGCGCCCGAACTGATCGCCGAACGCGCCGACTCCGCCAAGGACAACATGGGCCTGACGGCGTGGAAAGGCGGCAAGGTTCGCGAAGGCGATGTGACCGTGGCCAAGAACTACCTGCGCGATAACGAGATCGACGAGCTGAACCGGATCGTCGTGATGTTCCTCGATTTTGCCGAGGATCAGGCCAGGCGGCGCAGGCAGGTCTTCCTGAAAACTTGGCTGACCCGGCTCGACGATTTTCTGCGCTTGAATGAACGCGCGCTCTTGCCGGGCGCCGGAAAGGTCAGTCGCGAGAACGCGGACGCGATCGCCGAGCAAGAGTACGACCGATACGCCGCAGGTCGTCGAGCCCGGCTCGAGCATGAAGGGGAAGTCGATGCCCTCAGGTTGCTCGAGAACGAGGCAAAGCAGCTGTCCGACAAGCAGAAGCGCAAGCCTCCCAAGTCATGAACCGCGTTCGGAGTCAGGCTCCACTCCGAACTACTCGTGGCCGCCGCGCCTGTCTCCCGCGCAGCGGCCACGAATAGTTTGGAGGGAAACCTGACTTCGTACGCTCAGTTCTTGATGGCCGAGATCCGTCCCTGAGCGTCGAAGGTGAACACGATGCCGTTGAAGCGCTTGATCTCGTACTTCAGGGACGCGTCCTCGAGATTAGGTGAGAGCGTCACCGGCGGATAACCGACCGCAAGGAACAGCGCGGCGCGGGACATTCCGACTTCGTAGCGGCCTTCCTGGATCGCGGCGCGTTCCTTCGCATCGAGATCGGTCGGCAGATCGACCGGCGAGGTGGAGAATTCGCGATCCATCCAGGCGTCGAAGCTCAGGCCCGAGTGGTGCTTGCCGACGAAGTCGATCGTGATGACCGCGCCGTCCTCGGCCGCCAGGACGATCTTGCTGCCGCCAACCTCCCTCGCGGTGAACTTTGTGCCGGCGGGCATGAGCTTGGGCAGGCCGATGTAGTTGGTGCTGTAGGCATGGAAGCCATCGCCCTTCTTGGTCGGTTCGGCGCGCAGGCCGACTTTGTTGTAGATGGTCTGGCCCGCCCAACGGCTGGTCGAGGCTGCGCTCCCGCCCGCGCCTCCAGCCTTGCAGGCCATCAACAGAAAGCCGAAGACCAAAACGAGCAGATGGAGACCGGCGCGACGCGTGAGGAGTGTTTTCATGGTTGGTTCGCCCCGAAGGGGATGGAAGGAAGTTTGCCGTTCGCAAGGTGAGCGCTTCAAGTCCAAAGTGGACGGCGCAACAGGCGGCGGCCGTCACATTGTGCGATCCGGATTCCTACGATGGTTCCGTGCCCGCACTAGTTCGCAGCCCCAACACTCCGCATGAACCGTCCCGGCTCCTGTGAACTGGAGGCTCTCGGCCTCGTCAGCGCACTCGGCGCGGGGCAAGAGCGCAATCATCTGCGTCTGATCGGCGGAGATACGAGCGGCATCGTATCGCGCGCGGGACTCTTGCCCGATCGCGAAGTACTCGTCGGCGCTGTGCTCGACCAACTTCCGCGGATCGCGGACAAACTGGCCGAGCACTGCTGTCGCAACAATCAATTGGGCCTGCTCGCATTGTCGCAGATGCAGAGCGCCATCGACGGAGCGCTCGCGCGCTACGGGGCGGGACGCGTCGCCGTGGTCGCGGCGACGAGTACTTCTGGAATCGCGGAGACGGGTGAGGCCGTGAGGCAGAAACTCCACAGCGGGAATCTGCCGCGCGAATTCCACTACAGACAGTTCGAGCACGGCGGCCTGGCCAATTTTCTGGCCGCGTCGATCGGCGCGCAAGGGCCGGCCTACACGGTGTCGACGGCGTGTTCGTCGAGCGCCAAGGCGCTGGTCTCGGCGCGCTCGCTGCTGCGCCTGGGGCTCTGCGACGCAGTGATCGCCGGCGGTGTCGACACGTTGTGTCCCTTGACCGCCTGTGGCTTCACGGCGCTCGAGGCCGTTTCTCCAGAGCACACCAATCCCTTCAGCAAGAACCGGCGCGGTTTGAATCTCGGCGAAGCCGCGGCGTTTTTCCTCGTGACGCGCGAATCCGGCGGCATCCAATTGCGGGGCGGCGGCGAATCTTCCGACCACCATCACATGTCCGCGCCTGATCCGACCGGCAGCGGCGCTGAACTCGCCATGCGCAGCGCGCTCGCCGATGCACAGGCGCGCGCGGAAGAAATTCTCTACCTCAATCTGCACGGCACGGGCACGCCGCTCAACGACGCGATGGAGAGTCGCGCGGTCGAACGCGTGCTCGGGCTCGAAATTCCCTGCAGTTCGACCAAGCCGCTCACCGGCCACACGCTGGGCGCGGCCGGCGCGCTGGAGCTGGCGTTTTGCTGGATGTTGCTCGCCAACGAACGCCGCGGCGACATTCCCCTGCCCCCGCATGTCTTCGACGGCGAACGCGACAGCGAACTGGCCGCGATTCGTCTCGTGGAACGCGGCGAGTCCGCGCGGCCCAAGGGCCGGCGCCTCGTCATGAGCAGCGTCTTCGGTTTCGGCGGCAACAACTGCAGCGTCGTGCTCGAGAGGATGGGATCGTGATCAGCTTCAGCGTGCGCGGCTGGTCGGCGTGGGCGCCCGGAATTCAATCGAGCGACGATTGGCTGCGCTGGGCTCCGGCGCCCGGCGCTCCTGGACTCGAAGGCACGCCAGAATTGAAGTTCATTCCGGCGATGGTGCGCCGCCGCTTCAGCCGTTTGAGCAAGATGGCACTTCAAGTCGCCTTCGATGCCACGCCGCCGGAGCAATTGGCTGATGTCTCGACGGTCTTCGCTTCGCGCCATGGCGAATCGAAGGCTTGTGTAGGCCTTTTGACCGATATTGCCCGCCGTGCGCCACTCTCGCCGACGGCGTTCAGCCACTCGGTGCACAACACGCAAGCCGGTCTGTTCTCGATCGCCGCCATGAACGGGCGGATCTCGAGTTCGATCGCGGCGGGCAGGGACACTTTCTGCGCGGGCCTGATCGAAACGCTGGGCATCTGCGAGCGCGCGCCGGGGCGGCCGACGCTGCTCGTGATCGCCGACGAACAGCTACCGGAGATCTTCGACGAGTTTCAGGACGAGATTCCGTGCACCTACGCGCTGGCGCTGATGATCGAGCCCCGAGCTGTCCGCGGCGCCCATACATTCCAAATCGAGAACAGCGCGGCAGCGCTCGCTCCCGCGGACACGACGGCGCGCCTTCCGCAGGCGTTGGAGTTCCTGGCCTGGATGCTCGGCCATGCGCAAACACTGGAATTGACCTATGAAAAGCGCTGCTGGCGCTTCGAACGCGAGCTCGCGGACTGAAGCAATGCCACGGTGAGGAGCCAAGCGACGTTCGAGCTCGGCCTGCACGCTGCCGGCCAGGAAGACTATTCCGGGCTGACCGATCCGGAGCCCGCTTCCTGGCAACGACACCCTAGGCGCTCTTCGTAGAACGATTCGAGTTTCGCCGTAAGTTCGCGAACCGCGAGCGGCGTGTCGGCGCCGTGCTCCAAGAAACTCTTTGGCGAGATCGGCTCCAGGAGCGTCAGCGAAAAGTGCGGCCGGCGCGGCGGGACCCTGAAGATCGGCATGCCCTTGAGCAGCGTCGGCGGCTCGCAGCTGATCAGGATCGGCAAGATGTCGACTCCGGAGCGCAATGCAATCCGCGCCGCGCCGCGTTGAAAGTGCCGCAGCCCTCCGGCGGGCGAGCGCGTGCCCTCGGGGAACAGCATCACGTGATGGCCGCGCGCCAGCCGTTCGACGCAGGCATCGATCAACTGCGCGCCATCACGGTTGGGGATGTAGCCCGCGCCGCGCACCGTCGCGCGCATGAACACGTTGTTCCAGACGGCTTCCTTGATCACGCAATCGACGCGCGGCATCGAGGCGATCAGGAACACGACGTCGAGCAGCGTGGGGTGGTTCGCGATCACCAGCGAAGCTGGCGCGCTGCGCAGCTTCTCGAGTTCACGCCGCGAGCTGGTCAAGAGTCCGAGCAGCGTCAGTCCACCGATGAAACTCGCGAACATGAGATGTATCACCGTCTGCGCGCGTCGTTCCTTCGTTTCGCGCGAACCCGGAATCAACCGGCAGACCGCGATCGCCGACACCGCCGCGATCAGGCCGCCGACGTTGAACGTGAAGAAGGCAAGATACGTCGCGAAGACTCGCCAGACATAGAACACGCTGCGGCCCATTGCGCACCTTAGCCGTCACAGCCCGCGGATTCCGACGTCCTTGACGGACATCTTCCCGCCTTTCACGAAGAGCGCTGCGGAAGTCGGCGCCGAAGAAAGTTGAAAAGGAGCGTCCGCCGCCGTCCATTTCTTGCTCTCAGCCTCCGCACTTGGATCGCACGAGCGCAGCTTCAGAGACTTTCCATCCCAGGTCAGCTCCAGCTCGATCATGTCCTGCTCGGCGGGGAAGATGAGCAACTGGCTGCGCTCTTCTTGTTTCGGTTCCGACCAGCTCCCATCGGGCAGCCTAAGCGCCGTGTAGGAATCCAATTCGAACAAGCCGCCCTTGCGCGGAAGGACGCACAAAACCCACGCGGAGCTTTCGTCGTAGGACAGCATCAGGCCGCACCCCGACCCCGTTTTCCTTGTCGGCTGCAGCTCGAGGTTCAGCACGTAGCTACCGAGTGGCAATGCTCGCGTGATCCAGCCCGTGCCCTCGGCGCAATCCGCCGAAAAGCCCTCGGGAGTTTGCGCTAGCGTCAATCCCGTTTTGCCCTGTTCCCAACCATCGAGTCTGTTGGAGCCGTCGACGATCGGCGCCATCCACTTGCGCAGCTCCTTGGGGGTCAGCGCCTTGCGCTCGGGGACGGCAGCCACGCTGACCTTGACTTGCTCGCTGACGAATTCGCCCCTGTCGCTGGTGGTGAGTTCCAGCGTCAGTTCGTAGTCGTCGGACACGCAAAGCGGCGCGATGAAGGACGTGGAGCGCAGGTGCTCGTCCGCGAAGTGCACGCGCGGCGCCGACGGCGCGACTTGCCTCCACTGGTACTGCAGCGCGGATTCGGAATCGACGTCATGAACCGTCGCGACAAGCTCGACCTGCTTGCCCTCCAGCGCCGGGGCCGGAGCGCTCAGGCTCACCACGGGTTTGGCATTGGTCGCCTTGACTTGGATCCTGCGCGTTTCGGACAGGTCCTTCGTACCGCTCTTCACATCCAGCTTGAACTCGAGCTGGTAGTTGGCTGCCGACTCCGGCGCCGTGAATTCCAGCGTGGCGGTCTTGGGCTCGAATGCCAGCTCCGGACCACTGAGTTTCGTCCAGGTGAATTGCGGGTCGCCGCCCTCCTGGTTGTTGATTATCGCCCTCAGTTTGATTCGCTCGTTCTCCGTCACCTCGCTGGATCCTTCGATGAGCAGCGTCGGCTCAAGCACCGCGACCGGCACCTTGCTCGGCTCGACCTTGGCGACTTCCGGAGTCTTTTCGGGCGTCGCAGGCGTCGGTTTCGCTGTCTCGGGCGGAGTCGCCGTCGCCGGCTTGTCGCGCAACGCATACCAGGCTCCAACGCCGCCGAGCAGGCCGATCGAAGCGAGTGCCGCAAAGAGCGGCGCGCGGCTTGGTTTGCATTGCTTCTTGGCTTCAGCCGCGGCCAGCCTTGCGATCAATCCATTGCACGTCGCGATCAGGTCCGCATAGGTCTGCGGCCGATCTTCGCGCGCCGCGGCGAGCATGGACATGACCAGTTTGGCCGCCGCGGGATCGACGTCCGGCCGTGCGGCGCGCGGATCCGGACCACGCACGGCCTGGCGCTTGGCCAGCAAGAGACCCGAAAGCGAGCGCTCCTTGAACGGCGGCTTGGTGATCAGCGTGTCGTAGAGCACACAGCCCAGGCCGTAGATGTCCGTGCGGTGATCGACGCCCTGGGGATCGTCGAATTGCTCGGGACTCATGTTCTGCGGTGTGCCCACGATCGACGCCTGCATGGTGAGGTGCAGTCCGGTCGTGCCAGCGTCGTGC
>JAYUOR010000781.1:0-6199 GCA_043760765.1 Planctomycetota bacterium
GGGAGGAAGCGCGTCCTGGTGCTCGGCGACTTCAATACTGCCCATCGCGAGATCGACCTCGCGCGACCGAAAGAGAATGTCGGCACGAGCGGTTTCACGCCGATCGAGCGCGCGGAAATGGACCGCTGGATCGACGCCGGTTGGATCGACACGTTCCGCCACTTCGAGAGTGGCCCCGGGCATTATTCCTGGTGGTCGCAGCGCTTCGGCGTGCGGGCCAAGAACATCGGCTGGCGCATCGACTATGTGCTAGCGTCGAAGAACGCGGCTGAGTTCTTGAAAGCCGGATTCATCCACCCGCACATCACCGGGTCGGACCATTGCCCGGTCGGCGTCGATGTCGATGACAGCATCCTCGGATGAGTAGGGTTTCTCGCGCATGATCCGAGCCGACATTCCAGAGAGCGCCGGTAAACCGTCGGTGTTCGCCGGCGTCCGCAAGTTGCCGTGGGTCGTGCTGTTTGCAGCACTGGTCTTGTCCGTCACCCTTTCCATTGCGGCGAACTTCGTTCTGTTCAAGAGCACATGGCTGGACGCTCCCATGCGCTGGGGTCAAGGTCTGATCTGCGGAACGCTGATCGCGAACCTTGGCTTGATCTTGTTTGTCGTCGTGCTTTGCCTCGGCTTCTTTGGCGGCGCGCGCGCGCGCGACCTGGGCCTGAAACGCAGCGATTTCATGCCCGCGGTGGCGCTCACGTTGGGGACGTGGGTTTTCCTGAACGCCCTGAATTTCGCGGGCGCCTTCGCCTTGGGGCAGCCGGTCCACAGATCGCACGAGTTCGAGAACGCGGCCGTGATGCGCAAGACCTTCGGCGATCTGCTCGGCCAACTCTTCGGGAACGCGCTGTACGAGGAGATTCTCTTTCGCGCTGTGCTGCTTGTTCAGTTCATGCTCTGGCTCGAGAGCCGTCGCCCCGACCGCAAACGAGGCAATCTCTTTCTCGCCTTGCTCGCCTCGCAGGCGATTTTCGCCCTGCAGCACATTCCCAATCGATTGGCCTTCGGCAGCTGGGGCAGCGGCGGCGACGTCGCCGCGGACATGGCCGGGGTCTTTGTTTCGGGCCTATTTTTTGCCGGGCTATTCGTGCGCACGCGCAATTTGCTGCTCGCCGTCGGGATGCACACGCTCGCGAATCCGCCGAGCCTTTTGTCCACAGGACCCAACTGGGTTCATGCTGTCGGCATGGCCGCGGCCTTGCTGTTCATGATGGCTCTAGGTCCGCGATTGTCTCGCGCAGCACCAACGCTCGCACCCGGCTAGCGAACCCGGGACCCAGTAGGTCCCAAGTCTGGACGACGGGCGCGCGGCCTGAGAGCGATCGTGCAAGCTGCGCACCTCAGCTGGTTCAACGCGCGAGCTTGCGATCGAGGGCCAGGCTGCCGCCGCCGCGGAACAAGAGCACGATCGAGAGCGCGATCACGAGCAGGTGATACTCGAAACCCTCGCCAGCTTGCGCGCCCGACCAGTTCATGAAGAAGCCGAACTGTGCGTGCACGCTGAAGATCGCGCCGAGCATGATGCCGATGAATCCCAGGGCCACGGGCCTGGTCAGCAGGCCGGCGAGCAGCAGGATCGGACCAAAGAACTCGAGCAGGATCAGGCCCGCGGCAAGCGGCGTCGGCAAGCCGACCTTGCCGGTCAGGAATCCGATCGTTCCGTCCCAGCCATAGCCTCCCCACCAGCCCAAGAGCTTCTGCGCGCCGTGCGGAAACATGACCACGGCGAGCAACGCGCGAGCGGCGCTCAGCGCGAAGTCAGATTGTGTGGCGAAAACGCGAGCGAGCAGGGCGCTGCGCGGGGCGGTAGAAAGTTGTTCAGTCATTACTTGACTAGTCATGTATTTGCTCCAGGTCGTCGAGGGTTGTCAGTAGGAAAGGTTGCCCGATGGCGCCCAGCGTGTTCTTGGGACGCCGATCGGGGTTCAGCTGAAGGTGGCTCGCAGACGGTCGAGCAACTGCACGAGTTGGCGCAGTTCGGCCGCGCCAAGCCGCTTCGACGGACGGTCGTCGATCGCGTCGATCACCGGATCAAGATGCTCGAGCAGTTTGAGGCCGGCCTTGGTCGCGCGGCAGCAGACCTGCCGGCGGTCGTCTTCCTGGCGCTCGCGTTGGATCAGACCCTTCAACTCGAGCCGATCGAGCAAGCGTGTGATGCCCGGCGTGCGCTCGATCATGCGCTCGGCGATCGAAAGCGTCGGCAGACCACCTGGACCCGCGCCGCGCAGAATGCGTAGCACGTTGTACTGCTGGTGGGTGATGTCGGCTTCCTTGGCCAGCACCTCCGACGTGCGCGCCAGCACGCGGTCGCTGGTCAGAACCACGGCGAGCAGCGCTTCCTGGGCGGGCGAACGGAACGGTCGCGTCTGGCGAATTTCATCCGCGACTGCGAGCACGCGACCCGCCACTGGAGCAGCCTTCGACTTGCGTGATTGCATGATCCAAGCTTGGGCGAGATTAGTTGACTAGTCAACTAATTCTTCCTGATTCTTGGCCTCGTGCTCCGAAATCGGCCTCCACGGCATCGTGAAGCTGTGTCCGGCGGTTGCCGGCGACGACTCCCGGGAAGGCCATGGGAGCTAGGGCCGGGTGTGGACCAGGCTTGCCCCGTCTGGCGGTACCCAAAGCGCGCTGTACGCGGACCGCGCCGCGACTCACAGAGCGCGCACGACGACGATTGCATCGCCGCGGCTCACGCGCCCGCCCTCTACGACCGTGCACAGCACTCCGCGGCCGCGGCGGCCGACACGATTGGCGCGTGCGATGCGCTTCGCAGCCGTTGCGCCGAAACGCTCGACGAACTTCTTGCAGGGCCGGTGCGGTGTCTCGGAGACCCGCAGCCTCACCTTACCGATTTCGAGCAACGTACCCGCGGGCAAGTTCGCTTCGGAAAGATCAAGGTCGACCTGCAGGTTGTCGCCCGAGAGTGCCATGCGCGACTCGTCGCCCTCGCACACGGCGCGCAGCACATGCACGTTCATCAGCGCAACTTCATTGCCTGGCTCGCTGTGCGGATGCGCGTGCCACGCGTCCCCCACCACACCGCGGCCGATGGCCATTTCGACCGCATCGGGCGTTGCGCGTTGTCCGGGGCCCGTGCGTTGCACTAGCCCGTGGACGCTGCCGCGATCCTTGGGTGAATGCGGCAGCGCTTCGAACCACGAATCGAAGCGCCAGGAAAGGTCGAGCACGAGAGCTTGGCCGGAATGGGCGCGCTTAGCGCGGACTCTTCGCCGGTGCGGCACTGCGCTCCGCGTTCTGCAGCGAGACCAGCGCTTCGAGATCGCGGTCGAGGCTCGCGAACTGCTGGCCGGGCTTTTCCGCAGGCGCGATTTCGGCCGGCTTGGGAGCAGCGTGATGAGAGCCGCAGGAGTTCGGACAGCAGGCCAGCAATGCGAGGAACGAGAAGTGCTTCATGTGGAGCCATGCCTCAAGGAAGCGCGCGCAGCCGCCCGAGTACGCGACCTGCCGCGCCCGAATCGATCGACTCGCAGGCCAGCGACACGCCATCCGCAATCGTATGCGCTCGGCCGTTCGCTTTGAGGATCAAAGCTGCGCCCAGGACCGTCGCACTGCGCGCCGGGCCTGTTTCGCCGCACAGGACGGAGCGCGTCACGTCGCCGCAGGCCTGGACCAGCAGTGGATTGTCGCCGGTGCCATAACCCTCATCAGGCGGCCCGAACATCTGTAGATCCGGTTCCTGCTCCTCGCTGAGGCCGAAGTCACCGGGTTCGATCGAGAGCGGAACCTGATGCGAGCCCGAGAGCTCGATCCCGCGCGTGCGCCGCGTCAGGTACGGAATCACTCCGCCCTCCGCGCCCTGGATGGCGATGCCGCGCGTGTGACCCAGATTGGCGAGCACCTCGACGGCGACACCGAGCACGGGGCCCGCCTGCGCGCCCGTGATGATCGCCGCATTCTCCGGCGCGATCAGTTTTTCGATCGTCGCCAGCGGCGTGCGCACGCCGATCTCGCCGCGCACGCGGCGCAAACCCATGAGGCCGGGCAACATCCCCGAGGCGGACACGACCGCGAAGCCGGCTTGCTCCACCCAACGTTCCGCCTGTGCGGGATCCCAGGTCATCGACAGGCCCATCGCCTCGAGCACACTGGCCGCCGTCAGCCCGCGCTTGGGCGGCACGCAACGGTCGGAGACGATCAGGACCTTGACGCCGGCGCCCGCCGCGACAAGTCCGGCCGCTGTTTCGAGCGGCGGCAGATGATCGAAGCCATCATGCGGCGGCGAAAGCACCACAAGGTCTTCCATTCCGCGGCACGGAATCGTCGCGAGAGCGCGCGCAGCGCGAGCGAAGGCCGTGAGCTCGTCAACCGTGACGCCCTTCCAGCGCAACGCGATCAGGAACGCGCCGACTTGGATCTCGCTTTGGCCCCCCGAACAGATCAACTCGAAGGCCCGGTAGGCCTCTTCGGGGCTCAGATTGCGCCCGTCGCGCCTAGCGGAACCGAGCAGACGCATCAGGTCGCGCAGGATCATGCTGAACGGGGGCCCATCGCGGCTTGGAGGGCACCCAAACCACTGTGGGGGCCGAAGTTACCCTAGCGACTGCCAGGGCACGGCACAATCGCCGGACAGTCAGTTAGGGTGTTGTTAGGATTTTCGGTCAAAAACACCTAAATGCCTAGTATAAGGCCAGTTACGCCGCCTAGCGGCCCCGGAAAGACCGTGGAGAACGCGCCCGGCCTTAGCCGCCGACCTCGCTGCCCGAGCCCTCGTCGCCACCGGTTTCCGTGGGGTGCTCCTCGGGCTTCTTCTCCGGCGGAGTCTCGCCGTCACCCGGCTTTTTCTCTTCCGGAGGCTTCGCATCCTCGGGCTTCGCGCCATCCTTTGGCGCTTCGACTTGCGGCGCCGCGTTCGGATCGACCTCTTCACCGGCATCGACGCGCGTCTCCGGCGCCATGCTCGCTGTCGTGCGCGGACGGATGTGCGCGAACCACAGCTCGGCTTCCTTGTCGTAGACCTGCTTGCCGTCGACGATCGCGTACTGAACGAAGGTCTGGTAGTGCAAGAGGTCGCCGTCCATTACCAGGAGATCGCAGTCCTTGCCGACTTCGATCGTCCCGATGCGATGGTCAACGCCGAGGATGCGCGCGGGCACGATCGTGATCGCGGCGATGGCCGCCGCTTCCGGCAGGCCGCCGCGCACGGCGAAGTCGGCTTCGATCGGCAGGTGGATGATGTCGCGGCCGGCGATTCCGCCAAGATCGACACCGCGGGTCGCGGGGATGATCGCGATCTGCACACCGTGGGCGTAGAGGATCGCCGCATTTTCGATGCTCGAACCGCCGGGGCGCACGAGCGCTTCGCTCTTGTCGTCGCGGTTGCGCGGCGTGAGCACGGCGAAGGCACCGGCGCGGCCGAGTTCGTCGGCCACCGTCCAGCCTTCCTCACAGCCCTCGATCACCGGACGGAAGCCGTACTTCTGCGCCAAGCGCGCGATGGCGATCAGGTCCTCGCGTCCGTCGGCGTTGAAGCGCGCCATCGTCTCGCCCTTGAGCACGGCGAGCAGTGAACTGTCGACGCCCTTCTTGGCCGGCTCCTTGAGGTCCTTGTTGCTCGACTTCTTCGCTTCGTAATCGCGGAGCTCGCGCAGGTACTTCGCGGTGGCGTCGAGCTTCTCGACCAGGTTGCGCTTGCTGGAAGGATTGTTGGTCGAGTAGGTCAGCGTGGTCGAGAACTTGTCGCGCAGCACGACGCCCTTGATCTCGCCGCGCTTGAGCTTCGCCGCGACGCTGCCGACGCCGGTCGAAGTGATTCCTGAGGCGAGGCCGAGCAACATGCGCGAGTTGAACGGATCGACGGTGTCTTCGAGCTCAGAACTCGAACCGCCCAGCAGGCCGGACGACGCCACGGCAACCAGGCCCGGATAGATGCGCAGGCCCTTGGCGTCGAGCACCTTCGCGCCCTCGGGGATGTCGACTTCACTCGCGATCTTGACGATCACGCCGTTCTTGGCGAGCACGGTCATGCCGCGCAGCAAAGAACCGGTTCCGGTGAAGACGTCGCCGTTGGTGACGGCGAACCACTCTTCTTTTTCTTCCTTCTTCTTGTCCTCAGCAGACTTGTCGCCTTCCTTCGGCGCGGCCGCGGGTTCCTGGAGGAACGCGGCGTTCGCAGCCGGGGCGAACAGAGCGGTGATCGAACACAGGGCGAGTGCGCTCGCCGGAACTTGCAGCAGTTTTC
>JAYUOR010000782.1:0-2458 GCA_043760765.1 Planctomycetota bacterium
ATCAGGTCGGATCTCGCGCAGGACTCGCGTGCATCGCAGCACGGAGACGAAGTCGAGGTCGGAGCGCATGCCGACCTCACGGACGTCGAAGCCGTCGCGCCTTGCGCGCAAGGCGGCCGCTGACCCCGCGGGAGCAATCAGGATCGAACGATGCCCCAGCGCGCAGGCCGTGCATCAGCAGGAAGACCTGCACCTCGCCGCCGGAGAACTTGCGCTCGGCGTCGACGTGGCAGATCGTGAGCGACTTCGCGGCGTCAGTGGCCATGGCAAGCGCAGTGTAGGCAGCGCTGCGGACTCGGGCACCCGTTTCATCGGCGGAGTGCCCTACGGCCACGGGATCTGCGCCGGGGCTTTGCGCGTCTGCTGCGATGCAGCGCGAGAAGCTACGGGCGTGTCAAGGGCTGGCGAATCCGGCCGTTGCCGCTCGGATCAGGGCCAATGCACGAAGCGTGTCTGCGGCACATCGACCGTGGTCTCGAAGCGCATGCCCCTCGAATCGAACCCCGCGAGCTTGACCCGCGAGCCCTCGGGGACGCACGAAACCAGCGCGTGCCCCTCGCTGTCGCGCTCGATCGGAAGCGAGAGTTCACTGGCCCAGCGGCTGATCACCTCGCGGCCTTCGATGCTGACTAGGCTCGCTGTCGGTAGCAGACCATTCCAGCCCCCGGCGCTCTCGATCACGATCGAGTTGCGCGCCAGCTCCACTTCCGCTCCCGGCTGGTTCACGAGCGCCAGATACGACTGATTCGAGCCGGTCCTGGCTCGACTGACTTCAAACAGTACGCGACCTCGCGGCAACTCCATCTCGACGCCTCCGCGCTTCGATTCGCCGCTCAGCCAATGCCGCGTGCGCAGCGCCTGGTCCTCGAAGGCGATCGCGTTCGCACCGCGGACATCGTCGAGCGGTTTGCCGTCCTGCGTGAAAATCACGAAGCGCGGCTCGGCAAGTTCGATCTCGACCTCGAGCTGCTCGCCCGCAGCAAGATCGCGCACTTCGACGAAACGCCCGGCAGCCCAGAAGCGCAGTCTGCAGGCGGGCAGGCGCTCGAAGCGGAACGTGCCCTGCGCATCGGTGATCGAGTTGTAGGTGTCATTCGAAGCGAAGGGTTGGCCGCCGATCGAAAGACCGGCCACGGCCGCGCCGTCTTTGCGTACGTGGCCCACCAGCGACGCGAATCCTGCGAGCACGATGTCCACGCGCGTTCCTTCGCGCTCGAAAACCGGCACTCCTCGCCGCTCGACGAGACCGAGCTCGGCATGGCGCACGAAGAGGTCGTACATGCCAGGCGCGAGGCCGTCCAAGCGATAGCGGCCCTCCGGATCGGTGCTGGCCAAGGACTCGCCGCCGAATCTTTCCGGCGTGATTGTGGCGCCCTGTACGGGCTTGCCCTGCGCATCGTGAACGCTGCCGAAGATTGCGAAGCTTGCAAACGACGGGCGCCCAAGGCGCGTGAGTTGTCCGGCGGCGATCACGACATCCTCGAGCGCCGTGGCGGTCGATTGCCCCGTAGAAGTGCCGATCCGCAGCGCGCAGCGGTAGCGCCCGGGCGTGATCGGCACGAATCGCGCGCGGCCATCCGCGTCGGCCGAGGCCTGCAGCGGCAGCGTCTGCCCGTAACCCGTGGGCGAGTCGTCCTCGAGCGTGAATAGGGTCGCGAACACTTCTCCGGCCTGCGCCGGCCGCTCCTCGGCGAGTTCGACTTCCAGTGCGCCCGCGTTCCCATCGATGCAGACTTCAAGGTCCGCGCGCGGGTTGGGCAAAGCCATGCGCGCGAGGATCTCGCCCCGAAACGGAATACCCGGGTACCAGGTTCCGCCGCGCGTCACCAGCAATTCGAGCGGCCCGGCGGTGACGATTCCCGTGAACTCCGCGCCATTGCGGCGCAAAGGACCGTCCGACTCCAAGGGGCAGAGCACATTTCCGGCGCGCAACGCGCGCACTTCCAGCCTCGAGAGCGCCGCCTCGAGTTCGCCTGGCCTGGCCCAACGGCTGGTCAGTCGACCGCCAAGCACAAGGACGTCGGGAATCTCGATCACGCCCAGGTCGCTGCGTTCGCCCATCTTCGGCAGCATCCTGCGGGGCTCAAAGCCGGGGACGTCCAAGCGCAGTTCGCCGGGCTCCGGCTTGACACCCAAGATCTCAAATTGCCCTGACGACGATGTGCTCACGCGAGTCGGACTGCCATAGCCCAGTGGATAGGGCTGCCATTCGACGCGCACTTCGGCGGCGGCGCTGCCGTCCGTGTGCGTGAGTACGCCCACGATGCTTCCGGCGCGCGCCAGCCGCACCTGGTGGTGGAGCACGCGCAAGTTGGCGTCGATGTGCACGTCGCCGAGAAAATTCGTGCTCCAGGCCTGCTCGCCGTAGCGCAGATCGATCGGCATGCCGCAGGGCAAACCCGCGAGTGTCAGGCGTCCGTTGGAATCCGTGCGGCCCGCCGCGAAGTCGCGGCGATAG